>JAUZRN010000010.1 GCA_030950375.1 Rhodothermus sp.
GGTAGGCACGCAGGCATTACAGTCGATACATTCATCAGGGTGAATCGCCAGAAAGTTGGGCCCTTCGTAGAAGCAGTCAACCGGGCAAACCTCGACGCAGTCGGTGTACTTGCAATTAATGCAGGGCTCGCAGACAACGTACGGCATGGCTTATCAGAAAGGTTACGGGATGTTTTGAAAATCACGGGGACGATAGAACCAGATTTCCCAGTCGTCACCGTCGCCACGGGCGATCCAGTGTGCCCAGCCCTTCAAGCGCATGACGCCAAACAGCGGCACCGGTTTGAAGGTAGCCCGCAACCGCAGCACATGTCCGGGTGGCACACGAGCGGCCGTTTCCATGATCAGCGAAAACGGCTCGCCACCGCTGCGCAATATCGGCCGCACGTCCAGTTCAACAAACTGCTCTTCCGAAAGGCCGGCCAGAAAAGCCGGTGGCGAAGTTGTTGCGTCTGCCATGGCTCTGGTTGGATTTCAGTAGGACCGGACATACATGGGAAAACGATAGCGCCGCACTTCGGGATCGATCATATATGGCGACCAGGGTGGCTCCCAGACCAGCTCGATGATGCCACGCTGGATACCCGGCATGCGCTGCAGTACGCGAGCAACTTCCTGCCTGATATAGCTCGACATCGGGCAGACTGGCGTGGTCATCGTAAGCTTGATTGCTACGGTACCCTCCGGAGACACCTGCACATCGTAGATCAGTCCCAGATCCACGATATTCAGACCAACTTCGGGGTCGATCACTGAGCGCAGGCGTTCGACCACCTCCAGTCGAGAAGGTACGGGCGTATTCATGATTCTTCCTGGCGTTTTTCCACCCGAACGTGCCGGCGCTCCGGTCCACGCTCCAGGTAGGTGAACCGAAACGCCCTGGCGCCCTGCTGAGCCAGCAAGGTGTAGTACATGCACGACGGCTCGTGATCAACCACCAGCTCAAGCACCTCCCCCGGTACCAGGCACCGATAGGTATCCATAATCGTTCGTGGCGCTACAGGCCGCACGTCGAGCACTACGTCGGACGTATTCCGCTTCATGAGGCAGCCATGCCGGTTTGTTGCAACAGGCGACGTGCCCGGAGAAACAATATGTTGTTCTCACGATGTACGTGGCGATGCATGTCGGCCTCCAGCGCCTGAAGTCCTTCCAGGAGCGCCCGGAAGCTACTGCAGGCCCATTCTGGCGGCTGATAGCCGTCCGTAAGCGCCCGGAGTCGATGCAACGCTTCGCCGGCCGCATCGTGCTCGCGTTCCGCTTGCTCCAGCAACGACGCCAGCTCGTCCCTACCCTCGGCCGCTTGCCGCTCCATCGCCCGGATCAGCGGAAAGATGTCCTCTTCCTCGCTGCGCAGGTGCGCTTCCAGTTCCAGCTTCAAACGGCCGAAGACCTCCTGCACTTCGCGCAACCAGGGCGCCTGATAGCTATGTACCTGTGTCACTCGATCCATCAGCACGCCCAACCGGGGCAGCTCGCGGCGCAGATAGGCGTGGTGCGTTGCGACAATATGATCGATCAGTTCGGAGAGCGAACGCTCCCGCCAGTCGATTACAGGTTCAGCCTCAGCTTCGCCGACCTCAAGTGCCTCCAGCACGGTGGCCACCGTAGCCGGATCAAGTCCCCGAGCGCGGCAGGCTTCCTCCAGCGTACGTTGACCGCCACAACAGTAGTCCAGTCCCAGTCGGTCGAACAGAGCCGCCCGCCGCTCGTCGGCGGCTACCAGTTCTCCCAGGGTTTTGCTCAAAATTTCGCTCATGACTCTGGTGCTGCTTTTTTGTTTGTCTCGGGGGTATCCGCGTCCCACCTCGTTGCCAGGGTTAGCCTCGCCATTACCCTGCCGCACATGCCCGTCGGGCAGCCGCCGTTCCGCATCCCCAGCCGCAACGCCGCAGCAACCATGCCTCCCACTCCGGGAGTCGCTCCGGGCCAGAAGGGATCAGTGCCACCGTACCGCTAAACCCCACCATCGCAAGCTGCGCCAGAAACGCCCCCACACCGGTAACCGCTTCGTCTCCCTGTCCCTCGGGACCACTCCCCGGCAACCGCACATGGGCCAGCATGGGAAGCGTCTGCGCCAGCACGGAACGCCAGGATCCCCGTCGAAGCGTTTCGGGCTCCGGTTGATAACAGGTATACATTCCCTGCTGCCGTGCCCATGCTACGGCCGCCTCGACCTCGGCCGGGTTACTGCTATGTACCAGCGCTACCCGGATCGGACGGGGTAGTTCTTCCGGTGGCCTCCAGAGTAGCAGACCGGCTCCCAGGCAGTGTGCCTCCCCGGCCCAGGTCATCAATTCGCTCAGGCGAGGCTGCCCGGGCAATGCCAGCCAGCCGACAGGTACCGGCGGCACCATCACCTCATCACCCGCCTCCAGCGGACAGCGCAGCGATTCGTAGCGATGCCCCTGTCCACGCCCGAGCACCAGTTCCAGCCCAACCAGCGCCTGCCGCCGCCAGGCCTCACCCAGCACGTCGAGCGAGGCCGCCGGCAGTGCATCGCTGCTGAGCAGCAGCTTCATGACGATACGCGGGTAATGCGTACGCGCCAGACCTCCGGCCCCTGCTCCAGATACTCCCAGATAAACTGCCCACTGCGCTCGAACTCGAACTGGTAACGCAGCGGCACCGGGTCGTGGTCGTTCACCAGCACGAACGCCTCACCCGGTGCCAGTGCATCAAATGCGGCAAAGATCGTTGTATGCTTCTCACGCGGCGGAATCGGCCGCACATCAAGAATCTTTTCCGTCTGCGTGGCCATGATCGGGCCCCAATTGTTGATTCCAATTAAGGATAAAATACACCTAAAAAATAAAATCGTGGCACCTCTGTGTCAAGTTTTAAAAGGAAAAAACCTTTTTTATTGACAGAAGCTCCACAGATACATAGTTTATCAGGTGTAAACTCTCGAAAGTATGCTGGATGAGCACCTGGACGCTTGTAGGTTCCGAGACGAAGCGCCATCTGTTGCAGCTGATGAAACGACGGGGTCGGCTCACGCTCGACGAAGCCGTGACCGCCACTGGGCTGACTCGCTCCACACTCCGGGAGCACCTGATGCAACTGGAACGTGATGGCCTGGTGCAACACGCTACCGAGCGTCAGAAGCGCGGACGTCCCCGGTTGCTTTACCGCCTGACACCGGCTGGCGAACGGCTTTTCCCAAATCGAGACGGGGAATTGTTAGCCCGGCTCCTGCAGTTCCTCAAAGCGGAGGGAGCTGAAAAGCTGCTGCAGCGCTTTTTTGAGCAGTACTGGAACGACCGCCTGCAGGTAATTCGACAACGGCTAAAGCAGGCGCAGGCTCACACCCTGGAAGACCGTCTGGCCATGTTGCGGGATTTTCTGGAAGAAGAAGGTTTTATGCCTGAGATCGTATTTTCAGAACAGGGGCTGGAGATTCGCGAGTGCAACTGTCCCTTCGCCGAAACGGTCCGCCATACCCGGCTGCCCTGCTATCTGGAGGCCCGCTTTTTCGAGCGGTTACTGGGTCAGAAGGCTAAGCGTGTGGCATACATTCCCGAGAGCAGTCCAGCCTGTAGGTACACGTTCAACGAGCACCCATCCAACGGGTGAGTTGCCCAGTAGTGTGCCATGCTCGTATCTACGCGAACGAAAGCGTGAGCTTATCTTAACTTATTGTTTATATTTCTATTTCAGGAAGGTTTTCCACTTACCATCCGGGTGATCGCATGATGAAGGTCCTGCACGTTGCGTGGCTTCCGGTACTACTGGGGGTGGGCGTTGCCTGCCGGCCTATTCCGACACCGACGGTTCCCGAGCCCCAGTATCGCCTGACGGCCGAACAGACCCATAATAAATTCAGCCGTCGAATTGCTCCGGTGCTACGCGTTCCCGCGGGGGCGATCATTGAATTGGAGCTCAAAGAAGCGACCGACGGCCAACTAACGCCTACCTCCACAGCTGACGACATACTTCGGGTCAGTTTTGACCCGATTCATCCGCTTACGGGGCCCATCTACGTGGAAGGCGCAGAGCCCGGTGACGTGTTGGCCGTCACCATTCACCGGATCGAGCTGGAAGGATGGGGCTGGGCGGGCATCTTTCCTGGCTTTGGTTTTCTGGCCGACACGTTTACCGAGCCTTTCCTGAAAATCTTTCAGTTTGATCCCACCGCCCAGACGGTCGATTTTGGCCGGGGTTTTCGCATTCCCCTGCGTCCTTTTCCCGGGGTGATTGGCGTAGCCCCAGACACAGACTCTCTGCTGTCTACGATTCCGCCCCGGGCCAACGGAGGCAATATGGACAATCCGTTTTTAACGGTCGGAACGACCGTCTACCTGCCCGTCTTTGTCGAAGGCGCCCTGCTCTCGCTGGGCGATCCCCATGCAGCTCAGGGACTGGGGGAAGTCAGCGGAACCGCCATAGAGGCGCCCATGCGGGTAGTAATCGAGGTACAGGTGTTGAAGGATCGCTCCATTCCAGAGCCGCAGTATGAGACCGATGCATACTATGCGGTCACGGCTTTTGCGACCACGCTGGATGAGGCGGCCCGTAAGGCGACCCGCTACATGATCGACCATCTGGTGCAGACCTATGGACTGAGACCAGAGGAGGCGTACATCCTTTGTTCGCTGGCAGGTGAGCTGCACATTGCCGAGGTGGTTGATGTGCCTCACGTACTGGTAGCCATGCACCTGCCCAAGACGGTGTTACCTTCTCCCGAGGCACGTAACTGAATAATCAGTACGCAATACGTTCCGGGTGATCCAGCCAGACCCGAAACGGGGCCCAGGCGTCGCGGTCAGGCACATGGATAAAAGGAATGCGGCGTTCCGGTCCTGATCGCTGGAGTTCCTCATAGATCAGCGCGTCATCAAAGCCAGCGCGTGCCGCGTCGTGCCGAGTGGCGGCATAGAATACACGAGACGGACGCGCCCAGTAGATGGCCCCCAGGCACATCGGACAGGGCTCACACGAGGTGTACAGGTCGCAGCCTGTTAGCTGGAAATGTCCCAGTCTGCGGCAGGCTTCGCGGATGGCCACCACTTCAGCGTGGGCCGTCGGGTCGTTATCGATCGTAACTCGATTCGTACCCACGGCCAGAATTTCACCGTGGTACACCACCAGGGCGGCAAACGGACCACCTCCCGCCTGAACGTTCGCTATAGCCCGACGAATCACTTCGCGAATGAACATTTCAGGTTCACTCATTTCAACCAGCAACGTTTTATGTCTGCCTTTCCTTGCTTACAATACAACAGCACAGACCTTTTCTACCAGCCAGTGGGAGCTTTCCAGGAAACCAGCGGTAACTCTTCACAAAACCATTGCATTCCGTCACACCATGCGAAGAGCATGCTGTGGATGCGGCTGGACGGTGCTGCTGTGGGGGGTGTTGCTTTTTCCAATGCGTCTTTATGCTCAGTCAGCCGCACAACTCGTCGATGAAGGAGACGACTGGCTGGCGCGGGGTGCCTATCAGGAAGCCGAGCAAACCTACCGCGAAGCGCTGACGCTGGATGCCACCTACCTACCTGCCTACCTGGGGATGGTACGTCTGGCCATAGCCCGCAAAAACTGGCGTAAAGCCAGCAAATGGGCCGGCCAAGCCCTTCAGGTCGATACCAGTAGCCTGGCAGCCCACTACTTTCTGGCTATCAGCGAGCGCGAGCGGGCGCAGCACCAGACGCCGTTCCAGTTTGTCCATCGCCGAACGGCGCGTAAACATTTCGAATGGGTGCTGGCCCACGACAGCCTCTATCGGGATGTTCTCTATCAGTATGCCCTCCTCTATCGTCAGAATGCCGATTACCCCCGGGCCATCACGCTGGCGGAAGCGCAGGTGCGGCTACGCCCCGAACTCGAAGAAGCCGCTGTTGGCCTTTTTCGCCTGTATCAGTCATTCTTGAACCATGTTGATCTGAAGCAAGCCGGACAATGGCTGGCGCAGCATGCCACCGGCTATGCCCGCATTTTTGAAGCCGAACGGCTGCGCCGCATGGGACAACTCCGCGAAGCCGAGGCCACGCTCCGTGCACAGGACCCCACGGTGCTTGCCTGGCCACCCCAGGCCATCGCATTGATCCGGGCTCGGATCTGGACAGCACGCAATCGTCCCGACACGGTACAGGCCATCATCGATCGCGCTATCCGTACCATCGACGGTCCACTGGCTGCGCGCTTTTTGTTTGAAGATTTCAAATACATTTTCAATCTGCAGGAGCTGGCAACCTATCGCCGGCTTCGAACCCCGGAAGAATACCAGGCCTTTTTCCAGACCTTCTGGGAACGGCGGGATCCCATGCCTGGCCGACCTGTCAACATTCGCCTGGTTGAACACTACCGTCGGTTGCTGGTAGCCGAACGCGATTACGTGTACGACGGTCCACGCCTCTGGCACAACAACCCGGATAAATTCGGGGAGCTGAAGCTACCTCCTACCTATTACCTGAACCACGAATTCAACGATAAAGGACTTATCTACATCCGGCACGGTCCACCGGATGACCGGATCGTAACGGTACGGGGCGAAGTCAATCCGTTCCGTTCAGGTTCGCTCTGGCGCGCGCGGACATTCGATAAGGGCTGGGTTCCGAACGAATCGTGGCGTTATTACCGGCCACGCATGGACTTCCATTTCGTCATTGACGAAGGCGCCACCGGTAACAACTGGCGCCTGACTCCAGTGCTGGCCAACGCGCAGATGATCGAAGACCGCGAAATCTGGGGGCCTCCCTATTCGCGCATTATGAGTACGCTACGCACAAAGTGGGAGATTGAAGCCGGCCTGCGCCCACCCCGGCCTACTACGCTGGAGCTGTTCGAATTGCGTGAGGAAATGGTAGCGCAGAGCCAGACGGCCTACACGCGGGGATTGACGTCCGATCAATACCGCTGGCCTGCCGACCTGGTGCCCCTTGCCCTGGAGGTGCTGCCCACAGCTTTTCGAGGCGATCGCGGACGCACAGCGGTGTACGTGTACTACGCGCTACCGGCTGCACCTTTCCGGAAAGTTACCGGACGCCGCAGCGGTTACACCCGGGCCGAAGTGGGTATCGCCGTACATGATACCACCTGGCATCCACTGGTTACCCGGGTGCAACAGCGCGCCCTTCCCATTCTGCCCGATCCAGCAGCCGCCATTAACGACTTCATGGTAGTGAGCCTGGCGCCCGGCACCTATCGGCTGACGCTGCACAGTCGCTCGCTCGAAGCCGAGCGCCTGCAGGGAAGTGTGCAGCTTGAACTCATCGTGCCAGACCTGGACGGGCCGGGTCTGCAGATGAGCGACCTCCTGCCGGCCTGGCGTATGGAGCCGGCTACAGGCAACAGCCGCTTTGTGCGTAACGGCTGGCATCTGTGGCCCAACCCCCTACGCCGCTTCTCTGTGCGCCAGCCTGTGTTCCTCTATTTTGAACTTTACGGCCTTACGCCCGACGTCCGGGGACGCACACGCTATATCGTCGAGTACATCCTGCGCCCCACAAAGCCTCGTAAAAAGTTTCTGGGCCTTTTTGGCAGAGACGACCGTCCCGTGCTACGCCTTAAAAGCATACACGAAGACACCCGGACTGACCTTAGCGAACATGCCGAGTTGGACGTCAGCCGCGTCGATCCAGGCGACTATGTGCTGGAAGTGCGCATTACCGACCAGCACACCGGCGTCACCGTCAGCCGCACGCTGGCACTTACGCTCCGCGAATAGCACGCCCTGCTTTGTATGGATCCCGTCACGAAGGAGATGCCTGTCCCCTGCATTTCGGCTACAATCCCAGCTGTCGCAGGAAAATGGGTAGCGCTCGAGGCTCCAGCAATAGCGTCAGGAGCAGCCCCCCCACTGCCCCACCCAGATGCGCTTCATGCGCAATCCCCCCTTCTTCGATACCACGACGCACGGCATAGATCGAAAGCACCACGTACCCGATGGCAAACAACACGGCCGGAATGCCTACCGGGAAAAAGAACAAATAGATGCGATCAAACGGGAAAAACAGGCAGTAGCCGAAGAGCAACCCGCTGATAGCACCCGAGGCGCCCACGGCCGCATAGGTAGGCCGATGGCGATGCAACCAGAGCGAAAGGCCGTGTCCGGCCAGCTCGGCCCCAAAATAGATGAGTAGAAACCGCACAGGCCCCAGCAGCACCTCCATAGGTCGCCCGAAGAAAAAAAGTGTGATCATGTTGAAGGCCAGATGCGCCCAGCCTACATGCACAAAGCCAGCTGTGATCATACGATAGTACTCCCGAGCCCGCAGAATATGCAGCGGGCGAAATGCCCACCGATCGATCAGCGATGGATCAATCAGCAATGCATAGCCACTCACCAGCAGGTTAATTATGATAAGCAGCGCCGTCCAAGGAGTCTCCAGAAACATCGTAAAAATGGTTGTCCTCCAAAAAATCAAGCAGAAGTGATCGCTCAACGCCAGAGCACCTCCTTCGGATTCAATCTGACTGTTGTATCTTTGCTTTTATGGAGATGGAAACCTCCGTGTCGTTTGCCACGCTGGCCCTGCGGCTGGGGACGGCATTGGCCATCGGGCTCATGGTGGGACTGCAACGAGAGTTTGCCCACCGACAGGAGCAGAATGCCCGGGCAGGCCTGTTTGCCGGCGCACGCACGTTCACCCTTATCAGCCTGCTGGGCGCCACCTCGGGACTGGCAGCCGAGCTGTTGCAGGTGCCGTTCGTCGTGCTCCTGACCCTGGCGGCTGTAGGCGCGCTTCTGACCATCGCCCACTATATTGGCGCCCAACAGGGCGACATCGGTCTGACTACCGAAATGGCAGGCCTGCTGACCTTTCTGATCGGGCTGCTCTGCTATCTGGACCGGCTGGTGCTGGCCGCTGCGCTGGGCGTCGGTCTGACGTGGCTACTTACGCTTAAACCGCAGACACGCCTGCTGGCCGAACGGATCTCGCGTGAAGATGTCTATGCTACCCTGAAGTTTGGCCTGATCACGGTGGTGTTGCTACCCCTGTTGCCTGACCGGAGCTACGGACCACCACCGTTCGATGTACTTGTACCACGCGAGATCTGGCTAATGGTCGTTTTTATTTCGGCCATCAGTTTCCTGGGCTATGTGTTGACTCAGGTGCTGGGCGCCCGTCGAGGCCTGGGCCTGACCGGCCTGGTGGGCGGACTGGCCTCCAGTACAGCCTTGACACTCAGCATGGCCCGACGTAGCCACGACTGGCCCAAGCTGACCCCGACGGTTGCCGCTGCCATTTTGTTGGCCTGGGCTACCATGATCGTACGCCTGGCCCTCATTCTGGCCATACTGGCTCCCCCGCTACTCAAAGCAACCGCCCTGCCCCTGGGCCTTGCACTGCTACTTGGCGCCACCTACAGCGCTTTCCTGTATCGCCATCGTCTGCCAAGCCCCTCTGCCAGCGCACCGCTGCGGAACCCATTTGAACTGAAGCCTGCCCTACTCTTTGGATTCCTGTACGCCATCATTCTGCTGCTGACCAGTACGGCTCAGCTTTATCTCGGTGCCTCGGGACTTTACGTATCGAGCCTTCTGGGTGGAGCAGCCGATAGCGACGCCGTTGTACTTTCAGTAGCCCAACTCAGTCGCACCGGCACCGACCTGTCCCTCAACATCGCCGCACGCTCTATCATCCTGGCAGTCGTGGCCAACACGGTGGTCAAAGCCGGACTGGTCTGGATGCTCGGCGTATCCTCCCTCCGCCGCCCCATCCTGATCGGCCTGCTCTTTTACAGCCTCCCAGCTCTCCTGTTGGTCTGGATGGTCTAACGCTCAAACCGAAATACCTGCTACGTGCCGGATAAGCGACTGAAAAATGCCCAGCCCATCCTGGCTGCCGAGGAGCGTCTCCACGCAGCGCTCTGGATGCGGCATCATGCCGAGCACATTCCGCTGCGCATTCACAATACCGGCAATGTTGTGAACCGAACCGTTTGGATTGGCCGCCTCCGTAACGCGTCCGTCCGGCTCACAGTAGCGAAATACGACCTGGCCATCCGCCTCCAGACGCTCAAGCACTTCCGGCGGTGCAAAATAATTGCCCTCGCCATGCGCAATAGGAATACGCAGGACCTGGCCAGATTGTAGGGCGTTCGTAAAAGGCGTATCGGTCTGCTCCACGCGAACGTGTACGTACTTACAAACAAAACGAAGCGATGCGTTACGCAATAGCACACCGGGCAACAAGCCACTTTCGCAAAGCACCTGAAATCCGTTGCAGATACCGATCACCGGACCTCCCTCACGCGCAAACCGGATCACGTCCTGCATGATCGGCGAAAAACGCGCAATGGCCCCGGGCCGCAGGTAATCGCCATACGAAAAACCACCGGGCACGATCACTACATCCACATCGCCCAGCTTCGTCTCCTTATGCCAGATAAAACGGGCCTCCTGACCGGCGACATGTCTGGCAGCGTGGTAAGCGTCGTGGTCGCAGTTGGAGCCCGGGAATACCAGAATGCCAAATCGAACGGCCATACTATATCCTGCTCCTTAGGGCTGCATCTACAGGGAATCGCTCGTGCAACGCCCAACGCGCAAGCGTGTTCGTGCGTCATAAAAAAGCCCGGTCCGCTACAGCGGACCGGGCCAACCGCTCCTCTTTCAAAAAGCCTCAGGCGCCTTCCTGAACAGCCTCAATATCGATCAACAGCGTCACCTCACGGCCCACCACGACACCGCCGGTCTCGGTAAGCCGGTTCCAGCGCAATCCGTAATCGAAGCGGTCGATCGTGCCGCGGGCCGTAAAGGCTGCCCGCAACTCCCCCTGCATGCCTGGAGCTGTCCCCAGAAATTCTACATCAAGCACTACCTCCTTCGTTACCTCCTTGATCGTCAGATCACCCACCAGCTGAAATTGGTTGCCCTGAAGGTTGCGCACTTCTTTACTGACAAAACGGATCTCCGGATACCGCTCCGCGTCGAAAAAGTCGGGCGAGCGCAGGTGATTGTCACGCCGCTCAACGCCCGTGTTGATGCTGGCTACGCGGAGGGTGAGGGTTGCCTTCAGCGTACTTAGATCATTTGGATCGAACTGCAAGGTGGCATCGTAGTCTGTAAAGACGCCATTGACAAAGCTGATACCCAGGTGACGCACCCGAAAACCGATCGAGCTGTGCGCCCTGTCAATCGTCCAGCTCAGGACCTTAGCAGTAGACGTCTCCG
Organism: Rhodothermus sp.; assembly: GCA_030950375.1. GTDB lineage: Bacteria > Bacteroidota > Rhodothermia > Rhodothermales > Rhodothermaceae > Rhodothermus. The sequence goes on from JAUZRN010000010.1 coordinate 11,123, forward strand.
TCACCTCGGTCGGTTGCAGAAATCCGGCCCCCAGCACAAGCAGGGCCGGCAACAGCAGAAAGCGAAAGCCACGCATAGACTTTCCTCCGATTGGTTGATAAGGACCGAAGGTTCAGACATACGTGCGTAGCACGTGTCCGATGCAATGTTACACCGGCAGCCAGGTTGCCGGCAAGCCTTCACGATGGAGCGGATATAAAAAATTTGTTACAACAAGTTTTTCCATATTTCCAAAAGTATGGAAGCCCTGCGTTACCTGCTATCGCTTCCTCGCTTTGCGGACCAGGGTAAGACGGCATACCGGCCCGGGCTGGCACGCATGGAAGCATTGCTGGAGGCCATGGGCCACCCACACCGCGCCTATCCGTGCGTGCATATTGCCGGGACCAACGGTAAGGGATCGACCGCTTCGTTGCTGGCGGCCATTGCTCGTGCGGCGGGATACCGGGTGGGATTGCACACCTCACCGCACCTCTGGCAGATCGGCGAACGCATGCGCGTCGATAGCACGCCCGCTTCGACGGCGTGGCTGGAAGCAGCCGTTACGCGCTACCGTCTGGTTTTCGAGCAGGTGCACCCCAGCTTCTTTGAGGCTACCGTGGCGCTCAGCTTCCTGTACTTTGCCGAACAGCAGGTTGATCTGGCCATCGTTGAGGTCGGACTGGGAGGACGGCTCGATGCCACCAACGTGGTGCAACCCTGCCTGGCGATCATCACTTCGATAGGTTTCGATCACACAGATATTCTGGGGAATACACTCGAAGCGATTGCTCGTGAAAAAGCGGGCATCATCAAGCCGGGGGTGCCTGTCCTCACGGCTGTCACCCAGCCGGAAGCCCGTGCCGTTATTCACAAGACGGCCATGGCTCAACAGGCGCCGTTACACCATCTCTGGGATGAAGTCTGTCTGGAAAGGCTGGTGCTGGAAGTGCCCTGCATGCGACTGACAGCTCGGACACCGGTGCGGCACTACGCCGACCTGGAGCTGGCACTGCTTGGCCGACACCAGGCAACCAATGCCCTTCTGGCACTCCGTGCTGCTGAGCTGATCTTCCCCGAAGTGGTGAACGACCCGCATCCCATCGTGCAGGGCCTACGTCACGTCAAACAGCTCAGTGGGCTGCGTGGTCGGTTCGACATCCTGCAGACCCGACCGCTGATCGTGGTGGACGTAGCGCACAATCCGGATGGACTGAGCGCCGTGCTGGAAACCCTCGAAGCCATCCATCCGATCGGAAGCGGACAACGCTATGCCCTCTGGAGTGCCTTGCAGGATAAAGACGCCTTGACAATGGCCAAACAACTGGTTCAGGCCGGATTTGCCGTATATATTGTAGCACTCGAAAATCCGCGTGCCTGGTCGGCTATTGAACTGATTGCCCTGGTGCAACAGGCTGGTGGTCAGGTACTGGGGGCCGGAACCGCCGCATCAGGCTGGCATTTATTGCAACAGCGGTTGGGCCCGGAGGATGTGCTGCTGATCACCGGTTCACACCAGGTAGTGGCCACCCTTCCACTGGCACGAAGCAGCACCGGCAGCCTGCCATGTGATTCTGGTTAATTTTTCCAGAAATGAGCTCACCCTCCCGTTGACTTTCCGCGGAAAGATTCTAATTTTGCATTTAGTGGTCGTGCGGATCCCAGCGTGCCTGCGGGTCTGCCTATCTCAGCAGGCTGACCACCGTATTTCATAAGCCCTCCGCAACATAGATCGGGTTGCATAATCAACCATACCTTACCGCATAGGACCAACCAGTGCTTCTCTTATGAAGATCTCCGAACTACAGGCAAAAAAAATCAGCGAGCTGCGTGAACTGGCCCGTGAACTGGGGCTGACAGGATACTCGACGCTCCGCAAGCAGGATCTGATTTACCGCATTCTGGAGGCCCAGGCGGAAGCCGAGGCAGGACAGCCCAATGGGGCGGCCAACCAGGCAGCGCCGACCTCTTCCGAGCCTGCTGAGGCGACGGTCACGGTCGAAGAGGTACCTGCCGAGCCTGAGGTCCAGACCACGGCCGCACCCGCATCGGAGGAACAAACGGAAATCCCCGTAGAAGCACCGCCTCCTCCAACCGAAGCATTGCGAGAAGAACGACGTGGCTGGCGGGACCGACGCAGTCGGCGTACGCGCCCTGAGCTACGCTATGCCGACTGGGAAGAACGCCGGCGTCGTATCTATGAGGGCCGTCCGGCCTATATGGCCACCTATGATCCGAACAAGACCGAACTGGAGGGCATGATCATCAAAAGCGGCGTGCTGGAGATCATGCCCGACGGCTACGGCTTTCTGCGTTCCTCCGAATACAACTACCTGCCTGGCCCCGACGATATCTACGTCTCGCCGTCTCAGATCAAACGCTTCAGCCTACGCCTGGGCGACACGATTGAAGGACTGGTGCGGCCTCCCAAAGAAGGGGAACGCTTCTTTGCGTTGATCCAGGTACATAAGGTCAACGGACGGCCGCCCGAAGAGATGGAAGAGCGGCAGAGCTTCGACTATCTCACGCCGCTCTATCCGACCGAACAGATCCAGCTGGAAACCGCCCCGAACGAGTACAGCACGCGCATTCTGGACCTGTTTGCGCCGATCGGCAAAGGCCAGCGCGGACTCATCGTAGCCCCTCCCAAGACCGGAAAAACTATCCTGCTGCAGAAGATCGCCAATGCAATCACGACCAACCATCCGGAGATCCATCTGATCATTCTGCTGGTGGATGAGCGTCCCGAGGAGGTCACCGACATGGAGCGCAACGTCAAGGCCGAGGTGATCTCTTCGACGTTTGATCAGGATCCGGAGCGGCATGTTGAAGTGGCGGACATCGTACTGGAAAAAGCCAAACGGCTTGTTGAGGCCAAGCAGGATGTAGTGATTCTGCTTGATTCGATCACGCGGCTGGCCCGCGCACACAACGCCGTAACCCCCAGTACGGGGAAGACCCTCTCCGGTGGGATTGAAGCCGGCGCGCTACGCGGACCCAAACGGTTCTTTGGTGCAGCCCGTAATGTCGAAGAAGGGGGTTCGTTGACAATTATCGGCACAGCGTTGATCGAGACCGGTAGCCGCATGGACGAGGTGATCTTCGAGGAATTCAAGGGTACCGGTAACATGGAACTGGTGCTCGATCGGCAGCTGGCCGACCGGCGTATCTTCCCGGCCATCCATTTGATCAAATCCGGTACACGTCGCGAAGAGTTGCTGATTCCCGAAACCAAGCTGCATCGTATCTGGCTGCTGCGTAAAATCCTGGCCGACATGGATGCCGTCGAGGCCATGACCTTCCTGCTGGAAAAGATGCGGGGCACGCGCAGCAACGACGAGTTCCTGGTAACCATGAACTCCTGAGCACCTCTGGCCACGCTACAGGGGACTCCGCCTGCAGGCGGAGTCCTTTTTTGTCGTTTGTTGAATTCAAACGGCAGGAAGCGCTTCCAAACAAAAATTTTGTATTTTACAACGAACCTTTAATAAGCTACAGCCAACGATGGGGAGCCTGCTGGTTCTGTTGTTCGCCCTGTTGACGTCTGGTCCGCAGCCTTTTCCGCGTTATCCTGCCATTGATCCTTCCGGGCAACAGATTGTCTTTTCCTATCAGGGCGATCTCTGGTTGGTCCCGGTCAGTGGTGGTCTGGCCCAGCGCCTGACGGTGCATCCTGCCTATGAAGCGCATCCGCGCTGGAGTCCGGATGGCCGCCGCATCGCGTTTACCAGTGACCGCTACGGCCATGACGACCTGTTCGTCATGGAGTTACCAGGTGGCCCTCCCCGCCGCCTGACCTATCATTCGGCGGACGACATTCTGACCGACTGGACGCGCGACGGATACCTGCTCTTTCATACACGTCGGCTGTTCGTGCAGGTCGAGCGCGAGGCCGAGCTCCACGCCATTCCCGACACCGGTGGCACGCCGGTCCGAATCCTCGACGCCACTGGTTTTCAGGCTACCCGCTCACCAGATGGCCGCTTTCTGGCCTTCGAGCGTGGATCCAATGCCACCTGGCGCCGAGGCTATCGCGGCTCGGCTGACCGAGACATCTGGTTGTTCGATCAGCGGGAACGCACTTTCCGGCGTCTGACAGACTTCGACGGCAATGATTATCTGCCGGTCTGGGCCGGCCCGCGCACATTGCTGTTTATCAGCGAGCGCGACGGTACCTACAACCTGTACCGTCTCTTTTTGAATGAAGACGGTACTCCCCGAAACGCGCCCGAGCAGCTTACCCATTTCAAAGGCGATGGGGTCCGTTACTTCACCGTCAGCGCCGATGGTCAGACCATTGTCTTCGAACGCCAGACCGACCTCTACGTGCTCACGCTCCCTGAAGGCAGGCCACGTCGGCTGCAAATCCAGGTCCCCTACGACGAACACTTCGATCCGGTAGAACGCCGTACCTTTACCTCCAATGCCACTGAGTATGCGCTTTCGCCTGACGGCCGGCAGATCGCTTTTGTCGTGCGCGGCGAACTGTTTTTGCGTCGCAATGATCCGGACGACGACCGTACGGTGCGCCTGACCCGTCACCCATGGCGCGATCGGGATCCTGCCTGGCTTAACGATTCGACGCTCGTGTTCGTCTCAGATCGAGCCGGTCAATATGACCTGTATCTGCTACGGGCCGCCGATCCCGGCACTGCTGACCTGTTCGAGAGCCTCACGTACGAAGTCATACGCCTGACCGACACGCCTGAGGACGAACGGATGCCCGTCGTAGCCCCGGATGGTCGCCATCTTGTGTTTCGTCGGGGACGTGGTACGCTCCTGCTGGCTCGCCTCGAAGGCGATCGGCTGCAGCTTATCCGTACACTGCTGGATGGTTGGGCTACCCCGGAAGATGTGGCCTGGAGCCCTGATAGTCGCTGGATTGCATACAGTCTGCCCGACCTTGACTTCAACACAGAGGTTTACATTCAGCCCATTGACGGTAGTCATCCCCCCGTCAACATCAGCCAGCATCCCAAGCCCGACACGCATCCGGTATGGAGCCCTGATGGCTCCAAACTGGCCTTTCTGTCACCACGCAGCTCCGGCGACGTGGACGTGTGGTTTGCCTGGCTACGCCGGGCCGACTGGGAACGTACCGAAGAAGAGTGGGAAGCGCTGAAAAAACAGGATGACCGCAAACGCCGCGACACGCTGGCCGGCCCGCTCCAGATCGACCTGGAACGCATTCACGAGCGGTTACGTCGCGTAACAGCGCTGCCCGGCAACGAAGCCGAGCTGGCCATCTCGAAAGATGGGGAAACGTTCTACTTCGTGGCAAACCGGGGGGGGCGCACCCAGAACTATAAAGCCGAGGTGGATCTGTATCGCATTCGATGGGATGGCTCCGAGCTGAAGCGCCTTACCGACAAGAATACGAATCCCCGGCAGGTACGACTCAGCCGCGATGGTAAGTATCTGTTCTTTCTGCGTCCGTCCGGTCAGCTTGTGCGGCTGAATCCGGATAATGGCCGCCAGGAGACGCTCCGCTTTGAAGCCCGCATGGAAATCGACTACCGTGAGGAGCGGCGGCAGATCTTTGAAGAAGCCTGGCGCGTACTGGCGCAGGGATTCTATGACCCGGCATTTCATGGCGTCGACTGGAAAGCGCTTCATGACAAATATCTGCCCTGGGCCCTGCGGGCGTCGACCAATCGAGACTTTCGGGATGTTTTCTCCTGGATGCTGGGCGAACTGAATGCCAGCCACCTGGGCCTTAGAGGTCCTGACCGGGCCGAGACGCAGCGTGAACGCACCGGCTTGCTGGGCGTGGAAGTCGAACCGGTAGCGGAAGGCGTCCGTATCCGACATGTAGTGCCTCACTCCCCCGCCGATCGTGCACAAAGCCGGCTGCACGTCGGCGAAATCATCACAGCCGTCGACGGCATACCCGTCGCCGCCGTGGATAACTTTTACCGTCTGCTGGTCGACAAGGTCGACGAGCGCGTGCGTTTGACGGTACGTGCGCCGAATGGCCAGACACGCACCGTGATCATTCGGCCGGTCGCCTCCCTGCGCCAGGCCCTCTACGAAGAATGGGTGGCCACGCGACGGGCCCTGACCGAACGCTACAGCAACGGTCGCCTGGGCTACATCCATGTGCAAGGCATGAACTGGCCCAGCTTTGAGCGATTTGAGCGGGAACTGGTAGCCAGCGGTCAGGGCAAAGAAGGACTGATCATCGACGTACGCTACAACGGTGGCGGATGGACAACCGATTATCTGTTGACCGTGCTGACCGTACGTCGCCATGCCTATACCATCCCGCGCGGCGCCGCCAAGCGCCTGGACTTGCCCGATCGACGCGCCTTCCGGGCGCATTATCCTTTTGGGGAACGGTTACCTTTTGCCGCCTGGACCAAACCAGTAGCTGCTCTCTGCAATCAGAACAGTTTCTCCAATGCCGAGATCTTCTCCCACGCCTTCAAAACCCTGAAGCTGGGTCCTCTGGTGGGCGTTCCCACCTTTGGAGCAGTCATCTCAACCGGTGGGGTCAGACTGATCGACGGGTCGTTCGTACGCCTGCCATTCCGCGGCTGGTTTGTCTATGCCGACGACACCAATATGGAAAACGGCCCAGCTATACCTGACATAATTGTCGAAGAAGCCCCCGATAGTAAGGCACGGGGCGAAGATCCACAACTTCGGGCAGCTGTCGAAGCCCTGCTGGCTCGCATTGATGCGCATCCTACCGACGCAACGCGCTAAAACCGCTGACTGCCATGCCCGCGACGATCAAAGTTATTCTGTTCGATATGGACGGGGTGCTGGTGGATGTATCCCGTTCCTACCGGCGTGCCATCGAAGAGACGGTCGAACACTTTACAGGCCGTAAAATTACGCCTGCTACCATTCAGCGCTATAAGAACGCCGGCGGCTTCAATGACGACTGGAAACTGACGCACACCATTATCCTGGATATCGGCATGCAGGTGCCTTTCAGCCGGGTAGTGCAGGAGTTTCAGCGTCGCTACCGAGGTGAACACTGGGATGGCTTCATCGCCCAAGAGCCGCCACTGGTGCAGACGCAGACGCTCCAGCAACTGCGCCGGCACGGTTATCTCATGGGCATCGTTACCGGTCGACCAGAAGCCGAAGCCCGCTGGACGATCGAACGCTTCGGCTGGCAACCTTACTTCCCCCTGCTGGTGGCCATGGAGCACCAGGACGGACGGGGCAAGCCGGATCCCTATCCGATCCGACGGGCGCTGGCCATGCTCGAAGCTGTCGGCCTCGACATCGCGCCAAACGAAGCGGTCTATGTAGGCGATTCCGTCGATGATATGGTAGCGGCCCAGGCTGCTGGCGTGCTCCCGATCGGCGTCATCCCGCCCTATCTGGATGCCGAAACGCATGGTGCCCTCTTACGCGAACGTGGCGCACGCTACCTGATTGACCGCACCGACGATCTGCTGGCCCTACTGGCTGAGCTGGAAGTCCCGCCGGTGCGTCGCGCCTCCTGAACGTCGGGAACGCATCGATCCTGTACAGCGTGTTCAGCGGCGTCGCAGTCGCTGTCCAATGCCGTTTGTACCATGAAAATTGCGCTGGCGCAAATCAACCCGATCGTTGGGGATCTGCAGGGTAATCGTCGCAAAATCGTCGACTATGCGCATCAAGCCTATCGTCAGGGGGCTGAGCTGGTCATCTTTCCCGAAATGTGCGTGGCAGGTTATCCCCCCCAGGACCTGCTCGATATGCCAGCCTTCATGGAGGCTGTCGCGCACACGGTAGCAACCATTGCCCTGGAAGTACCGCAGGACCTCGGCGTGATTCTGGGCGCCCCGATCCGTAACGAGCGTCCGGTAGGCAAGCGGCTCTACAATGCGGCGCTCCTGCTGGAAGGTGGACGCATCGTGGCCCAGGTAACAAAGCGACTGCTACCCACCTACGACGTGTTCGATGAATATCGCTACTTTGAGCCTGGTCCTTCCCAGCCGGTTGTGCACTGGCGCGGCTGGCGTCTGGGCCTGCATATCTGCGAAGACATGTGGAACAATGAGGACTGGGCGCCCTACCACCTCTACGACGAAAATCCTATCGATGAGCTGGTCGCCCAGGGCATTGATCTATTCATCAATATCAGCGCTTCTCCCTTTTCCTTGGGCAAGCATGACGAACGCAGCCGCATTATCGAAAGTATCTGCCGCGAACACAGCCTACCTTTCGTCTATGTGAATCAGGTAGGCGCTAATACCGAGCTGATTTTTGATGGTGACAGCCGGGTTCATGCGCCGGACGGCTCCATCCTGCTGTGTGCTCCATCCTTTCAGGAAGCCCTGCTGCTCTGGGATACTGAAGCCGCTTACGCTCCCTATGTACACCGCCGTACCGAGATCGAAGACCTGCACGACGCGCTGGTGCTGGGCATCCGGGATTATTTCTACAAGACCGGCGCGTTTGACAAAGTGGTACTTGGCCTTTCAGGAGGTATCGATTCAGCCGTTACCTGTGCCCTGGCCGTTACTGCCCTGGGAGCAGAACGGGTTGTGGGCGTGGCCATGCCCTCGGCCTACTCCTCGCCCGAATCCGTTGAAGACGCCCGTCAGCTTGCCGAAAATCTGGGCATCACCTTCTATGTGATTCCCATCATGCCAGCTGTCGATGCGTTTCGGGAGATGCTCCACCCGACGTTCAACGAACTTCCGGAAGATGTGACCGAAGAAAACATTCAGGCGCGCACGCGCGGCGTAACGCTCATGGCCCTGTCGAACAAATTTCGCTATCTCTTGCTCTCGACAGGCAACAAAAGCGAAATGGCCGTCGGCTACGTGACGCTATACGGCGACACCAACGGGGGGTTGGCCGTACTGGCCGATGTGTACAAAACACAGGTCTATCGCCTGGCACGCTACATCAATGCGCGTGCGGGTCGCTATGTCATTCCTGAACGCATTCTGACCAAACCTCCGTCGGCTGAACTACGTCCTGGTCAGAAAGATACCGACACGCTCCCCCCCTACGAAGTGTTGGACGCAATCCTCCAGCGATACATTGAAGGTCGGGAAGAGGTGGACGAAATCGTAGCCGCTACTGGATTTGATCGAGCTCTGGTGGCTGACATTCTGTGCCGCGTAGACCGCAACGAATACAAGCGTCGGCAGACCCCTCCGGGACTACGCGTCACGGGTAAGGCCTTCGGCATCGGACGACGCCTGCCCATCGTGATGCGCTGGAATCGGGCCGTGCTGGAAGAAGTACGCCGCAATCACACAGCCGTCCTGCAGACTCAGTCGGAACGAGCCTCATGATCGCTTACGTTTCAGGAAAGCTGGCGGTCAAAAAGCTGACTGAGGTGGTCGTCGACGTTCACGGACTGGGCTATCGGCTCCTCATCCCTACCTCTACGTACGACGTACTGCCTGAGGTCGGGGCGTCGGTGCATTTGCTGACATACTACTACATAAAGGAAGACACGGCTCTGCTGTTTGGGTTTGCCACTGAAGCCGAACGCGTCCTGTTCGAAGTACTGCTGAGCGTCTCGGGCGTCGGCCCTCGGCTGGCGCTGGCTGCCTTATCCGCCCTCTCTCCGCCCCAGCTGCGCGAAGCCGTCACGATGGGCGATGTGCAGACGCTGAAGCGCATCCCCGGCGTAGGGCAACGACTGGCTGAACGGCTGATTGTGGAGCTACGTGACCGGTTGGCCTTGCTGGATCTGGCCGAACTAACGCCAACAGGTGTAAACGATGTGCAGGCTCAGGCCCGAGCCGACGCGCTGGCTGCTCTGGAGGCACTGGGCCTGCCACGTGCCGCTGCCGAACGTAGCCTGCGCAAGGTGCTTCGGGAACATCCAGGACTTCAGTCGGCGGAAGAACTCATCCGCCTGGCCCTGCGCGAATACGGCGGTTGAGCCTGGGTGTCCGGGGTTCTGTCCGTCTTTATAGAGGCCTCCGTCGCTTTGTCAGTCCGGTTACGCGGAATAATCACGGTAAAGATACTACCGATGCCCGGCTGACTTTCCACGTAAATCTGTCCGTCCAGCAGACGTACGATGCGTTGTACAATGCTTAATCCCAGCCCACTCCCTTCATAATCCCGGGAAAGCCCGCTGGAAGCCTGCTTGAATTCCTCAAAAATGACCGACTGGAGTTCCTCAGGAATGCCAATACCCGTATCGACCACCTGAAGCTGAATGGTCTCTGCATCACCTTCCAGCGACACGGTCACTTCTCCTTCTTCGGTAAATTTGATGGCATTATGCACCAGATTCTTGACCAGTCGCCTCCACAGGTCTTCATCCACGCAGGTTTTCAAGACAGACGCGCTGCTCTGCAGGGTAAGCTTTAATTTTTTAGCCCGGGCCAGCGGCGTTAGCTCCTCAATCACGGTCTGGGTGCTGGCTATCACATCCAATTCCCGGTGCTGTACCCGTATGGTACCGGCTTCCAGACAGGACATGTATAGCAGCGAATCCAGTGTGTCGAGCAGACGTTGTCCGCTCTGTTTGATGACCTGCGCCATCTCACGCTGCATAGGATCCGTCAGCTCCTCTTCCAGAATCTGTGCATATCCCAGAATGCCTGCCAGCGGCGTGCGAATTTCGTGGTTCATGTTGGCCAAAAACGTACTCTTCAGGCGGGCCATCTCCTCAGCAGCCTCCTTGGCGGCTACCAGCACCGCCTGATGCTCCTGCACCCGCGTCAGCATTTCGTTAAAAGCCGTCGCCAGCTTCTGCAGCTCTACTGGACCTTCCGTCGGCACCCGTATGGTATAATCATGGGTTTCAGCGACCTGTTGCACCACCTGCTCCAGGCGCTCCAGGGGACGCGTTACCCGTTGAGACAACAGCGCAACCAGGATCATGCTCAGGCCCAGCAATAGCAGAAGCACGCTCCCACCCACCGTATATTTGATCATGCGGGTGACCCAGCCGGTCAGCGCTGCCTGCAGATACACGTAGCCCAGCGTCTGCCCTCCTTCCTGCACCGGATGCAGATAATGCAGGGGACCTGCCTGCTGTCGGGCCTCCGCTAAGGAAGCCGGAATATCCTGTGACGCGCCTTCCCTTCGATACCAGGCAAAAGGCCGCCCATCGGCCGTGTAGAGCACGGCCATTTGCACAACGGGCACATTTTGAAGCCCCTCCAGCACGCTGGTAACACCCTCCACGTCGCGTAAAAGCAGGGGGTGCAGGCTATTTCCAGCCACAAGCTGTCCCAGTACGTGCAGTTCGCTATCTTCCTCCTTCCAGGACTGAGCAAAATCATACAGCGCATACAGCACCCCGTTCAACACCAGAATGATCGTGCATGTGATCAGCACGATCAGGATAAGTTGCGTCTTGAGCGTGCACCGATCAAAAAATTTCATTGCACTCTTTGCAACCGCTTTTTAGAAATCGGGAAAGCAACACACCATTCCGACCACACCCGGGGCTGTATAGGCGTTATCGTCTGCCGGGATTAATCGTTAAATGGCTATGCGCGGTGCTATTTCAGAAGTGGAATACCAGTTCAAAAGAAGCCTGACGCCCCAGGTCGTATACATCAACCGGGACAAAGGCGAAACGGCGGGGCTGACGCTGCCCGACCAGTACCAACACCGGGGTCCGGTACCAGGGATTGGCGCGATCAAACAGGTTGAAAAATCCCAGCCGCAATTCGGCGGTAGCCACATGCACCCGGTAGCGGCTTGTCAAGGTCAGATCCATTCGGTGATAGGGGCCCAACCGCTCCGGCTGTGCCGAATCTGTATAACGCTCGGTATTGGGGGGACCCGAAGCCGAGAACCAGGCTAACGACAGCGTTGTGCCCGCCCAGAGGGGTACGTCCAGATACGCCCGGAATTGATGGCGACGGTCCCAGGGAGCCGGATACCAGGTCCCGTTGTTCAGTGCTTCGTGTGCCAGATCGACCCGTGCCAGCGTGTAGGCCAGCGTAGTTTGAAACGGCCCAAGCGGTTGATCCAGTAGCATTTCCAGCCCATAGGCTCGACTGCGAGCTCCAGTAAGCCAGGGGACCGTGTCGTCGCGGTCACGCGTGATCAGGAAGAAAGGCGCTACAACTTCATGTTGCCAGACATTGGCAAAACGCCGTGCATAGGCATTGAACTGCAACCGCGTACGTCCCGACCGCCACTGCATTCCTACGCTCAGGTTATCCACTACGGTTGGGGGTTGCTGCGGACCGGTCAACAGCCACACACCTGTACTATGCATGTTCGCAAAGGCCAGGTGATGTAGAAACTGGTAGTTCCGACTGAAGCCTATCCCGGCCGACCAAGCCCCTTCAGGGTGTATGGTGAGCTGTAAGCGAGGCGAAAGCCGAACGTACGAGCCAGCTGAAAAGGCATGTACACGCAGGCCGGCCAGCACGTTCAGCAGTGCGTGGGAGCGCCCTTCGTACTGCAGAAAAGCGTCCGTCTGGACTGCGCGCTGCTTTTCGGCAAATGGACGTGTGCGAACAGCCGAATGTTCTTTGTAGGTAAGGTTCAGGTGCTGTAGCGTATAGCCCAGCGTCCAGTAACCTGTGCGCCAGGCCATCTGTAGCGTCTGTTCCCAGCGCCATTCGGTCAGGGTATTGGTATAGGCAAACGGTGCCAGTCGCCGAAACAGCTTCGGTAGGCCTCCACCTGTGAAGGCATACAGGAAATCATCGCGGGCATAGCTGCTTTCGTAGGCTGTGGTGGCCAGCAATGTCTGTAGCCGAAAGTCCGAGGCCAGCCGATAGTGAAGCTGTACGCTGGCCATGCGGTTGCCCCATTGTTGCTGCGTAACTACAGGTTGCCAGTCAAAGCCGATCACTTCGCCGCGGATGCCCCAGCGGGGCATCAGGCGCTGCGCCTGCTGGCGGGCTTCGTCGCCGCCCAGGTAACCGCTCAGTGTCAGGGTAATCGGTCCGCTTTCCAGCCGAAGCTTTCCATGCAGGTCATAAAACGTGGCCGCCGAAGGTCCCAGCTGCAGCAGGCGGGCTTCCAGATCGGCCACATTTGGCGGTAGAGGACCGGTCGGCCGTGCCACATCCAGTCCAAATGCTATCAGTCGATCGTTGCCGGGCCAGGCCAGTGCATCCAGCAACGATCGGCGCCCTGCCAGCAGCCAGCTTCCTTGAGGTCCCAACGGACCTTCCAGCAGTAGGCGACCGGCCACATTGCTCAGGCCGACCACGCTTTGCAAGCGCCGATAGCCACCACTACGGGTAACGAAAGCCAGCGTACCTCCGGGCGGCGCCGCATAGATAGCCGGTGCTATATCGTAGTAAAAACCAACGGCCTGCAGAGCTTCCGGGTTAAAGGCATCAAATAACCCGAACAGATGGGACGGGTGATAGACGGGGACACCGTCGAGCAGTACCTGAAAGCCATCCGTCTGACTGCCCCGTATGGTCAATCCATCCAGCCCGATGGCCAGTCCAACGGCTGGCAGTGCCTGCAACGCGCGCAGCATACTGCGTTCCCCAAACGGTGCAAACCGTTCAGGTTGCACCAGCCGCTGCCAGGTCGTATCGACGCCATCGAGCCAGGCTGCACTACCGACCACGATCACGGTAGGTAACGTTTCTGCCTGCGGCCACAGGGTAAACGTTAACTCGGCTTCCACTTCAGTAGTCACCAGTCGAAGCGTCTGAGGTTCGTAGCCTACGTACGAAGCAGTCAACGTGAGCGTATCTTGCCCAGCTTCCAGCACCAACGTTACCGCAAAATGGCCTTCGGCGTCGGCAATCGTTCCCCGTAGCTCCCCCTGAACCCACCAGTATAGCGTCGCATACGGCAGGGGCAAGCCAGTCGCGGCATCACGCACCTGACCTTCCAGGGAAACCTTTTGAGGAGGAGCCTCCAACAACAGGAGCTGTCGCCGTAACGTATCAGCCTCCAGCACAAGTCCCTGCCGGATCAGTTCCCGGGCCAGTGCTTTGATGAGCTGGGCTTCGGAAGCCTGTAACGTGACAGTACGTCCCTCAACCAGCGCATCGCGATAGAGTACCTGGTAGCCACTACGTCGGGCGACATCTTCGAGCACCTGACGCAGCGGGGTTTCGCGATAAATCACTTCCTGGGCCTGCACCGTAGTTGCCAGCCCCAGAAGCCCCAGGCCGATCAGCCAACCCGCAAGCCTATTGCCCCGCATTCGCTTCAAACCGGTAGCGTTCCGGTGCAATCTCCACAAAGTGCCCTCCCAGTACGCGTCCCAGATCCTCAAGTACCTGTGCCAGACTATCCAGCGACAGCGTGCCGCTGAGCGTCTGGGCTGCATAGGGTTCGGGCACCGTAATCTGCACCCCGAAATGGTAGGCCACTTCGGCCACTACCTGCGCCGCCGATTCCTGCACGAAAGTGAGCTGCCCCTGCATCCAGTCCAGATAGGCTGCGGCAGCAGCAGGCTCCGGCGGGCTCAGGCGACCGTCCGCCATCAGGCGACTGCGCTGCCCCGCAGTGAGCACCTGGCGCTGCCCCCGGGGTCCCTCAAGCTGCACCCGTCCGGTCTCCAGAAAGATCTCTACGCCTCCCCAGGTACGCACGTCGAAGCGGGTGCCCAACACCGTGACGCGTACCGGCCCGGCTTCTACCTGAAAACGCCGTTCCGGCCGGTGAACCACGTCAAAAAAAGCTTCACCCTCCAGTCGATAACGCAGAACAGTAGTGGACTGGTGCCGCACATAAAGCCGGGAATGAGGCCGTAGCGTGATCTGCGATCCGTCCGGTGCTGTGTACACCCGGGGTACAGTGTCGGCCGAAGCAACCAGTACGGGTGCTGCTTCACGGCCCACATACAACCACCAGCCCAGCCCAGCCGCCAGCAGGATAACCGCCAGGGCCAGGGCTCGATGCCAGACCGGGCTGCGCCTCGACCGACGCCGCATCGGCCGATCAGCTGCATGCCTCCGGTGCATGCGTACTTCAAGCTGCCGCCAGATCCGCTCACGCCGCTCTGGCTGTTCCACCGGAGTTGCTTCGGCCGCAAACGCCAGCAGCGCCTGTCCCAACGGATCGTTGGTCAGCTCCGCATCGGACGAAAGCGGACGCCCTTCCTCACGAAGCTGCCCGATCCGTCGGGCCAGCACCTCGTCGCGATCGCTATGGTGTGCCTGCTCCATCGCCGTCCAAGCTAAGCGTGGGTTGGGATGCCAGCGGCATCCCAACCCCTACGCTTACGAATCGCGTTTCACCTCACCCGTACTCAGGAAGATACGATAGGTGTGGGGTACCCCATAGAAGCGCATCAGCGCCGATCCGTCACCATTCATCTCAATGGTGCCTTCCACTTCATGCACCACCTCTTTGTCACCCGTACGCTTGACCATACGCACCTGATAGGCCAGGGTGCCGTAAGTCAGATGCTCCAGTGAGTCGGTCTCCGACGGTTTGAGTATAAAGATGGGTCCGTCAGTAACCAGATGCGCCCGGAATTCTTGCTCGACCTCCTGACCCTGTCGGTTAACAAAACGTCGGGCACCTTTCATCTCCTGTTCGCCTTCAAACGTAATCGTGTCACTTTCGGCCTCCAGGCCTTCGACATGCCAGGCAGCCCGCCGCTCAAACGAGGCACTCCGCTCATTGCCTGACGGCATTCGATGAGCGACCGAACCCTTGCGGAAACCTTCAAACTCGATCGAAGCGATCCGCTCGCGTTCGACCCGAGGCCGTGCAATAAACCGC
This sequence comes from Rhodothermus sp., assembly GCA_030950375.1. GTDB lineage: Bacteria > Bacteroidota > Rhodothermia > Rhodothermales > Rhodothermaceae > Rhodothermus. The sequence goes on from JAUZRN010000010.1 coordinate 26,696, forward strand.
CCCTCACTGTCTTTGAATATGTACTTCAACACTGCTTCAATAGACTTCTGGAAGTTGGGGCGGCTGACCTCATGAATAAAGCGGATCGTATGGGTACCTGTCGCCGAATCATAATCCACGCGAAAGCCACGCCGCATTCCCCGCCAGTAGCGCGGGCCCTGCATCGGATCCTGCACCACATCGCCGTCTTTTGAAGCGGCACTGCCGCCCCAATAGTACATGCCATTCTGGTCGAACGTGGCCGTAGCATCGTACAGGTCGGTCATCATACCGTCGCTCTGATCGGCCAATGATTGCGCTACGATCTCGGCCACAACTCGGGTATCCTCCTCACTGAGCGTCGTCTCATTGGCGTTTTGTAACACATCGCAAGCCGCCACTGATAACATCAGCAGCAGCCCCAGTCCGCCATGATAAAACCGCTGCATAGCACACCTCCTGTGGTTTGATGATTCAGATGGTACGACAGGCCGGTCTATCAGCAACCGGCTATCTTCTCTACACACAAACCGGCCGCTTCCCCTATTCGAAGAGCCTCTCTTTGCAACTCAACGAAAATCAGCCAACGCAGCTCGTAGTTGCCGAAGTGCCTGTGCCATCTGGTTTTCTACCGTTTTCGGGCTGATGCCCAGCACCTCGGCCGCTTCTCGATACGTGAGTTCCTGCAAAAAACATAGTTCAAAAACGGCCCGTCGGCGTTCGGGAAGCCGGGCAATGGCCTCACGCAGCCGGGCCTGCAGCAGCGTTGCATCGGTGCGGCGATCGGCACCTGGCGCCGGATCCTTCAACTCCGGAAGCTCCTCCCGACTCAGGCGACGTGTATTCCGAAAATGGTTCAGCGCCCGATTGTGCCCGATGCGAAACAGAAACGCCCGCAGCGACCGGTTCGGATCAATCTGGGCCCGCCGTTCCCAGATAGCCAGAAAAGCCTGCTGCACCAGATCTTCAGCTACCTCCGGGGAAACGCCCATACGCTCCAGATAATGCAGCAAAAAAGCGTAGTAGCGCTCAAAAAATTGTCGAAACGCCTGTTGATCACCGTCTCGTATGCGCCGGGCCAGCGCAGCGTCGTCGAGCACCCCGACGGCCCCCTGCCGGGCCAGCAAAAGCAAAAGTCCAAGTGTCGCGTCCGTCATTGTCTGCTAAAGACAAACATTCCTTCTCCAATATCGGCAAAAACAGCACCGATTGAGCCTTGGAGCTCCGGCGTGCACCTACGAAGTTTCTGCTTTTATCTTGATTTGCACAGAATTGGGCCTTTTTATTCTCCTACGGCCCAGCAGCCAGAGAAGCCAATGCTGTTCACTCGTTTGCACATTGGCTGCACCGCTTCGGAAGCTTCGCTCACACCAGCGGCATTACCCACTGCACCTCGTACCTGGACCGACTACTGAGCACTCCCGGGATCCGTCAGATTACCCCTTCCAGCCTTAGAACATGCAACAAAAACCTGGGAAACCCGGAACTTTCCTCTCTACCAGACGAAAGACAGCGGCCCTGCGCACGCAGGGGTTTCTTTTTTCAAACACGAGCATACGCCATGAGCTATTCCCTACGCAATATCGCCATTGTGGCGCACGTCGACCACGGCAAAACGACGCTGGTCGACGCCATGCTCTGGCAAAGTGGTATCTTTCGGGCCAACCAGGAAGTGCAGGAGCGCGTGCTCGACTCGCTCGATCTGGAGCGGGAAAAGGGCATCACCATCATGGCCAAAAACACGGCCATCTGGTATAACGACGTCAAAATCAACATCGTCGATACCCCGGGCCACGCCGACTTTGGCGGTGAAGTCGAGCGCACGCTCCGCATGGTTGACGGTATCATGCTCCTGGTGGACGCAGCCGAAGGTCCCCTGCCCCAGACGCGCTTCGTGCTCTCCAAAGCGCTGGCACTGAAACTACCGGCGATCGTGGTGATCAACAAAATCGATCGCAAGGATGCGCGCCCCCGGCAGGTACTCGACGAGATCTACGACCTGTTCATTGACCTGGATGCTACCGAAGACCAGCTCGATTTCCCCATCCTTTACACGGTGGCCAAAGAAGGGCGCTGCACGCATGATCCTGACGCCCCGCTGACCGACCTGCGACCACTCTTCGAAGCCATTCTATCCCATATTCCACCGCCGCAGGGGGATCCGAACGCTCCCCTGCAGTTGCTTGTGACCCACGTGCAACCCGATCCGTATCGTGGACCGCTCGCTATCGGACGCGTTGTACAGGGCATGCTTCGCAATCGCCAGCGTGTGCTGTTGTGCCATCGGGACGGCCGGCGCACACTGGCTTCGGTGACGGCGCTGTTCGAGTTCGAAGGACTGCAGCGCGTTGAAACCGATACAGCCGGTCCGGGCGCCATTGTAGCCGTAGCAGGCATGCAGGGCATCGGGCTTGGCGAGTCGATTACTGAGGCGGACGACCCGCATCCCCTGCCGCCCCTGCACATCGACGAGCCCACGCTCTCGATGGAGTTTCGCGTCAACGACGGTCCGTTCGCCGGTCGCGAAGGCCAGTACGTCACTTCACGGCATCTGCGCGAACGCCTCTTCAAAGAGGCAGAAAACAATCTGGCGCTGCGCGTCGAAGCAACCGACTCACCGGATGCCTTCCTCGTCTACGGCCGTGGCGAACTGCAACTGGCCATCCTGATTGAGCAGATGCGCCGCGAAGGGTACGAGTTCACGGTGGGTCAGCCGCGCGTGCTCACACGTCGCATCGACGGCCAGCTCCATGAGCCCTACGAGCGCGTACTCATTGACGTGCCCGAAGCTTACATGGGCGTCGTCGTGCAGAAGCTGGGTATGCGCCGGGGCGTGCTCACGAAAATGATCAACCATGGCACGGGACGCGTCCGACTCGAATTTGAGATCCCCGCCCGCGGCCTCATTGGCTATCGCAGTGAGTTTCTGACCGACACCAAGGGCACCGGTCTGCTCAATCACCTTTTCGAGGGCTATCGGCCCTGGGCCGGTCCTATCACGCATCGAACTACCGGGGCCCTGGTGGCCGACCGCCCGGGTCGGGTAACCGCCTACGCCATGCTCAACCTGCAGGAGCGCGGAGAGCTGTTTGTCGAACCGGGCGAGGAGGTGTACACCGGGATGATCGTGGGCGAACACTGCCGCGAAGGCGACCTGGAAGTCAACATCACCCGCGAGAAAAAGCTTACCAACATGCGTTCGGCTACGGCCGAAGGATTTGAAAAGCTTGTGCCCCCCCGGAAGCTTTCGCTCGAAGAAGCAATCGAGTTCATTCGAGAAGACGAGCTGATCGAAGTAACCCCGAAGGCCATTCGCCTACGCAAACGCTACCTGGATCCCCACGAACGCAAGCGCCACACCCCCCACCAGCAGCAGGAGATGGCCTGAACGGACTTTCGCTCAACCTGGTAATCGCATCTTTCGGACAGACACCGGACTTTTTTGGACGGACCAAGAGGTCGGTCCCTGCTGGAATGGACATCGGTGAAAGACTGCCTCCGCTCCTGCAGGGAAACGCCGGTTGAAAGGGAGCGTTGCACTTTTCACCTTATGAAGCCTGCATTCACCGGAAAGACCGATGCACAACACGCACCCGCTGGCCCGTCTGCTGCAGCAGCGCATCCTGCTGCTCGATGGGGCGATGGGCACCATGATCCAACGCCATCGCCTCACAGAAGAAGATTTTCGGGGAACGCGCTTTGCCGACCATCCCGTCCCGCTCAAGGGCAACAACGACCTGCTCGTTCTGACCCAGCCCGACCTGATCCGCGACATCCACCGCGCCTACCTGGAAGCCGGTGCCGACCTGATCGAAACGAACACATTTAATGCCAACGCCATCTCTCAGGCTGACTATGGCCTGGAATCCCTGGTCTACGAACTCAACGTGGCCGCCGCCCGGCTGGCCCGCGAAGCCGCCGACGAATACACGCGCCGCACGCCCGAACGGCCCCGCTTCGTAGCTGGCGCCATCGGTCCCACCAACAAGACGCTTTCGATCTCACCCGACGTCAACAACCCCGGCTACCGGGCCGTTACGTTCGACGAAATGGTCGCGACCTACCGGGACCAGGTGCGCGGCCTGCTCGACGGCGGCGTCGATGTGCTCCTGGTCGAAACGGTCTTCGACACGCTCAACTGTAAGGCGGCCCTGTTCGCCATTCAGGAAGAGTTTCGCGTCCGTGGACAGGCCGTGCCGGTCATGGTCTCGGGCACCATCGTCGACCAGAGCGGCCGCACGCTTTCGGGACAGACACCCGAAGCCTTCTGGATTTCTATTTCCCATATGCCCCACCTGCTTTCGGTCGGGCTCAACTGTGCGCTCGGCTCCGCCCAGATGCGCCCGTTCATTGAGGAGCTGGCCTGCACGGCAACGGTTTTCACCAGCCTTTATCCTAACGCTGGCCTGCCCGATGAGCTGGGCCAGTACCGCGAAACGGCCGACTACATGGCCGGCCAGCTTGCCGACTACGCCCGCGAAGGCTGGCTCAACCTGGCCGGAGGTTGCTGCGGCACTACTCCGGAACACATCCGTGCCATCGCCGAAGCCCTCGAAGGCATTCCGCCCCGCCGTATCCCCGAAGTGCCCCGTACGCTGCGGCTTTCCGGACTGGAACCGCTCGTCTTTCGCCCCGACCTGAACTTTGTCAACATCGGCGAACGCACCAATGTCACCGGCTCCCGCCGCTTTGCCCGATTGATCCGCGAAGGTCGCTACGAAGAAGCCCTTGAGGTAGCCCGCGAGCAGGTCGCCGCCGGTGCGCAGATGATCGACGTGAACATGGACGAAGGCCTGCTCGACGGCGTGCAGGCCATGACCACCTTCCTGAACCTGATCGCTGCCGAGCCGGAGATCGCCCGCGTGCCTGTGGTAATCGACTCGTCAAAGTGGGAAGTGATCGAAGCCGGCTTGAAATGCCTCCAGGGCAAAGGTGTGGTCAATTCGATCTCGCTCAAAGATGGCGAGGAAGTCTTCAAAGAACGCGCCCGGCGCATCCGTCAGTACGGGGCTGCAGTCATTGTGATGGCGTTCGACGAGCAGGGGCAGGCCGATACGCTGGAGCGTCGCATTGCGATCTGCCGGCGTGCCTATCGCATCCTGACCGAAGAAGTGGGCTTCCCGCCCGAAGACATCATCTTTGATCCGAATATTTACGCCGTTGCTACCGGCATTCCGGAGCATAACCGCTACGCCATCGATTTTCTGGAAGCAACGCGCTGGATCAAGGCCAACCTCCCCTACGCCCGCGTATCTGGTGGCATTTCCAATCTGTCGTTCTCGTTCCGGGGCAATGAGCCCGTCCGCCAGGCCATGCATACGGTGTTCCTTTACCATGCCGTACAGGCCGGTCTGGACATGGGCATCGTCAACCCCGGCCAGCTCGGCATCTACGAGGAAATCGACCCCGAGCTGCGTGAGCGGATCGAGGATGTGCTCTTTGACCGCCGCCCCGATGCTACCGAACGACTCATTGCACTGGCCCAGACGCTCACGCAATCGACGACCGACGCCGCTGAATCCGAAGCGCTTGCCTGGCGCCAGGCATCCGTCGAAGAGCGGCTGCGCCACGCCCTGGTCAAGGGCATCACCGAATTTATCGAAGCCGACGTAGAGGAAGCCCGCCAGAAGTACGGGTCACCGCTGGCCGTCATCGAAGGGCCGCTCATGGAGGGGATGAACGTGGTGGGCGATCTGTTTGGCGCCGGCAAGATGTTTCTGCCCCAGGTAGTCAAAAGTGCTCGTGTCATGAAAAAGGCCGTGGCCTACCTGGTGCCCTTCCTGGAAGCCGAAAAGCAACAACGGGGTGACACGCGTCCCAAAGCCCGCATCCTGCTGGCCACGGTAAAAGGCGACGTGCACGACATTGGCAAAAACATCGTGGGCGTTGTACTCCAGTGCAATGGCTTCGAGGTGATTGACCTGGGCGTGATGGTGCCCGCTGAACGTATCCTTGAAGAGGCACGACGCCATCAGGTGGACCTGATCGGCCTGAGCGGCCTGATCACACCCAGCCTCGACGAAATGGTGCACGTGGCCCGCGAGCTCGAACGCACCGGCTTTGATATACCCCTGCTGATCGGCGGCGCAACCACCTCGAAGCTCCACACGGCGCTAAAAATCGACCCCTGCTATCACGCCCCTGTCGTGCACGTGCTGGACGCTTCGCGAGCCGTACCGGTGGCCAGTGCCCTGGTCGACCCTGACCGACGCGAGGCGTTCGTCGCAGAAATCCGTCAGGAATATGAAGCCATTCGCCAGCGCCACGGTCGTCGCACAGACGAGCGCCTACTAACCCTTGAAGAAGCCCGGGCCAACCGTTTTACCTGCGACTGGACGGCCGTGCCCATTACGCGTCCGAATCGCCTGGGGCTGACAGTCTTTCGTAACTATCCGCTGGCCGAAATCCGACGCTACATCGACTGGACGCCGTTTTTCCAGGCCTGGGAGCTCCGCGGCAAATACCCGCGCATCCTGGACGATCCAGAAAAGGGTCCGGAAGCCCGCCGTCTGTTTGCCGACGCCAACCGACTGCTGGACGAAATCATCGCGAACGGTTGGCTCCAGGCACACGGCGTGGTCGGACTGTTTCCGGCCAACAGTCAGGGCGACGACGTGCTTGTGTTTGCGGACGAGTCGCGGCGCGACGTGCAGGCCGTGCTGCATTTTCTGCGCCAGCAGACGCCCAAGCGGGTTGGCCAGCCCAATCGTTCCCTGGCCGACTATGTGGCGCCGGTCGATAGTGGCCGCGCCGACTACATCGGGGCCTTCGCCGTAACGGCCGGCCATGGACTGGAAGAACTTGTGGCCCGCTTCGAGCGCACACACGACGACTACCAGGCCATCCTGGCCAAAGCACTGGCCGACCGGCTGGCCGAGGCTTTTGCCGAGCTGCTGCACGAACGCGTCCGGCGCGAACTATGGGGTTATGCCCCGGACGAACGCTTGACCAACGAAGAACTGATCGCTGAACGGTACCGGGGCATCCGACCGGCCCCGGGCTATCCGGCCTGTCCTGACCATACGGAGAAATGGACGCTCTGGGAGCTGCTGGAAGTCGAACGCCACACGGGCATCCAGCTTACAGAGCACCTGGCCATGTATCCGACCGCCTCGGTATGTGGCTACTATCTGGCCCATCCCGAAGCGTCCTACTTCAACGTGGGGCATCTGGGCATGGACCAGATCGAAGATTATGCCCGGCGTAAGGGCATGACCGTCGAAGAAGTCGAACGCTGGCTGGCGCCGCGTCTGGCCTACGATCCGGCCACCCGGGCCAACGCCGCATAGACTTCTCGGCCTCCTGTACTCCGCCCTTTTTGCCCTGCGTCGATACCAGCCGGCGATCTCTTCTTGCGCTAAAGACACACGCCGATTGGTGAGGCAGACCAGCAGGACGCCTCTCATCGCATCCCTCGCCTTTCCAGACCATCCGCTCTACTCAAGACGCTCCGTGCCGGCGATATGCCTGGGCCTGCCAAACGCCCCCTCAGCCCTTCGGGCAGCTCCCCCTCAAGGGAGAACAGGCTTTCCTGGCTCGCCCCTGCAAATTGTAGTGCGACCGTATAATCATCAGACAAAACGGTCGTTATCAGATCCCCCTCCTCCGGGGAGGGGACTCCAACCAACCTCGCCAACTCGGCCGCTGCGCTTTTTCTGATCGCAGCGTTGGCTTCACCACCAGCCCCCCTCAGCCCTTCGGGCAGCTCCCCCTCAAGGGGGGGCAAAACTTCCGGTTGACCACGTAACGCTTACTCCAGCACGATTGTCCAATTCCTGACCACGTTTCTTAATAATGACCCCCTCCCCTCTGGGGAGGGGGTCAGGAGGAGGGGCGCCAACCATTCCCGCACACCCAAACGCCGCACTGTTCTTCAGAACAGCCCTGCCGATGCAGCTCCGACGTAGGAGCTTGCCTACATGCCCTGTACCAGAGCCGTCCTGGGAGAACCTCATTGAAAAAGCGCTCATTCGCTGTTTAATCTGGCTCATCGACCGTGCCAGTAATGGCCGGCAGCCAGATCGTAAACCGGCTTCCTTTTCCCTTCGTGCTGCTCACTTCAATCCGACCACCCATGAGCTCAACCAGACGCTGCGCGATCGTCAGCCCCAGCCCCAATCCCTCGTGCGTTCGATTTAAGCCACTGGAGCCCTGCCAGAACGCATTAAACATATGCGACAATGCATCGGCCGCAATGCCCGGGCCGGTATCTTCAATAACGATTCCGGCCTGACTGCCCTGTTGTTGAAAGTACATGCGCACCTGTCCTCGCTCGGTAAACTTGATAGCATTATCGAGCAGGTGCTCGACGGCCCGCTCCAGCAGATTCGGATCGGCCTGAACCTCCACCAGCGGTCCTGGTTGTACTAAAAACTGTAACCCTTTCTGTTCGGCCTGTGCTCGATACGTAGCAAGCAGCGATTGCAGAGCGTCGGGCAGACAGACGCACTGGCGTTGTACCAATATGGAACGAGCCTCAAGCTGGGCCAGGTCAAGCACCTCGTCCAGCGTTCGCAAAAGCCGCCGGGCCCCATCGCTTATAAGGGTGGCAAACTCATACAGCCTAGTGCCGGCTGCCACCTCTTCTCGGATCAGATTGGCAAAGCCGATGACAGCCGTAAGGGGTGTGCGAAATTCATGGCTCAGATTGGTCAGCAAAGCCGACTTGAGTCGGTGCATTGTCTCGGCCTCTTCCCGTGCCCGGATCAGCTCTGCTTCATAGCGCAGCCGCTCGGTAAGATCGCGCACGATCAACAGGGTGTCTGTCTCGTGCCCGCGCGTGATGGTCGTAGCGGAGAGCTCAACGGTGAAGCGCGTCCCGTCGCATCGGCGAACCGCAAGTCGCACCGGGGTCTCCGTGGTGGTCAACGTTTCGTCCAGCCCCGGCAACAACCGTAGGACTGGCTGCCCCAGCACCTCGACCGCCCGGCATGCAAAGAGTCGTTCAGCGGCTCGATTAAACAGCACGATGCGCTGCGCCGCATCAAGCATCAGCATAGCATCACCGGCCTGTTCGAGCACAGCCGTCAACTGCTGTTCTCGGGCCTGCAGTAGCGCCTGCTGGCGTGCTCGTTCCAGCGCCACCGCGGTCAGGTGCGTAGCCAGTGCTACCAGCTCGCGGTCGCGGGTATCCGGTGGCCCCGGCTTCCGATAGTAGAGGGCAAAGGTGCCCAGTACCTCTCCGTCGGATGCCAGGACGGGCGTCGACCAGCAGGCCCGAAGGCCATGTGCCAGGGCCAGCTCCCGATAGGGTGTCCATCGGGGATCGGTGGCAATATCCTCGGTGACCACAGTGGTGCGATGATAGGCCGCCGTACCGCAAGTGCCTGCTGCCGGTCCAATGCGCTGCCCGTCGATAGCCCGGCAGTATGCCTCCGGAAGACTTGGTGCGGCCCCATGAAATACCCGATCCTCATGCAGCACCAGAATCGATACCAGCGCTCCAGTATCACTTTCAGCCTCAAGCCATCGCGCAATGCGATCCAGTACCTCCGGCAGCGCTCTTCCTTTCGCTATATGTTCCAGCATCTCCGCTTTGCCGCGCAGCAAACGCTCCAGACGGCTCCGGACACGTTGCGCCTGCTCCTGTCGCCACAGATGTGCTACCAGCTCGCCCAGCATTTCCAGTAGCAGACGTTGCTCCGGCGAAAAAGACCGCTCGCGCACATCCGCAACGGCCAACACGCCCACCTCCCCTACAGGCACGCCGGCATAAAAATGTATTTTCGGCACGCCTGACAGGGCACCTTCCAATACCAGCGGCGTCTGCCGCACCCGTACCTGCGCATCAAGCGCTTCAACGTGAGCCCCCAGATACAGGCCTCCAGTGGCTTTCCAGATCTGTTCCCCTATCCGCACCCACGCAGAGGGGACTCGGAATACCCGAGCAACTATGTTCGCAATCTTAATAAATACACGGGCCCCCTCCGCATGTACAGAAATTCCGCTTGTGTCCATCTACCGGTTACTTCTACCCTCAACTTCCCCGCCTACCAGAAAGGCACCACAGGCGAACAATTTGGAGTGCAAGCTTAATGCTTTTGCTTTTATGGATCCATGCGTGGAGTTACGCATTTGCTCGAAGTCAAATATTTATTTTATCAAGCTTCTACGTACCTACATATTGTTTTCAATGACGATATGGACAGACATCCGCTAAATGACCGGAGGCGGTTTGAGACCTGCCACCATAATGTGTGTTGGAGGCGTAGCCTCGGCCGATCTCTACACAACCACCAGCATACATGCGATACTGCAGAGAACAACTGCGCGACATAAACTGCTCGAAGGCATGGGTGATGTCTCACCCGAAGATCCAGCAACGCGCTTTAGCTAACCGGTCGTTCCAGAATAATCGGGATCAGACGTTCCAGCATTTCGTGTTTCGAAACAAAGATGTCAGCTCCCCGGCGACGCACATGTTCCTGATACCATTCGCTATCGTGCGAGGTCAACACCACAATATAGGCAGCAGGCGCTGCTTCCCGTATTTGTGGCAATACATCCATCCCGCTCTGGCCCGGCATGGAAAGATCCAGCAAAATAACATCGGGTTGAAGGGCCTGACTCAGCGTTATTCCCTCTTCTGCCCGATGAGCAACGCCAACGATTTCGATGCGCGGTTCTGCTCCCAGAAAACGAAGGAGGTACTGTACGAAAAGCGGTTGATCATCAATCAGCAACACGGTTACCGCATCGGCCATAAGGGAAAGAACAGCTTTTTCGAAAGAAAAAAGCAAACCCACCTTGCCCGCCCAATACGAAAGGCTACGTAAAAACTTGTCAGCGCTGACGTGGCTGAATCAATCCTCGTTTTATCGCATAGTGGATTAGTTCGGCCTGACTGTGCAACCCCAGTTTGGTCATCAGGTTTTCCCGATGTTTTTCAACGGTACGGGGGCTGATAAAAAGGCGCTCGGCAATTTCCCGACTGGTGTATCCTTCAGCAGTCAGATGAAGAATCTGGCGCTCGCGGTCGGTTAACGTATCGTACGGATCCTGCAGGTCCGGCGCCTCTTCGGCCTGTACCAGCAGACGTTCCGAAAGAGGAGCGCTCAGGTAACGACGTCCCTGATAAAGTGCTTCCAAGGCCCGTGTCAATTCCTCGACCGGACTTCCCTTCAGCACGTAGGCCATGGCCCCACTACGTAGCGCTTCGACCACATAGCTGTCGTCGTCGTACATTGACAGTACAAGCACGCGCATCGAGCGCACGCGTCGCAGTGCTTGTCGCAATACCTCCAGTCCATTTAGTCCTTTCAGGGACAGATCCAGCAGCAACAATCGAGGGCGATGGGTTTCAACCAACCGAAGGGCCTCCAGTCCGTCTCCAGTCTCTGCGACGACCTGACATCCCTGACGCTCCAGTAACGTCCGCAATCCCTGCCGGACAATAGGATGATCCTCGACGATAATGGCCGTCCAGTTATTCATGACGATACCGTCGTTACGGTCGGACGACTTGCCTCTTCATGGAAAGGCAACAGCGCTTTCAGGCGGGTACCCCGTCCGGGTTGACTTGCAATTTCCAGTCGCCCGCCAAGCAGCTCTATGCGTTCCCGCATGGCTGCCAGCCCCATCGATCGGCTCGTTGTCGATATCTCTCCCACATCGAACCCTATTCCCTGATCTTCGACCATGAGCAAAAGTTCCGGATGGACAGATTGCACCTGAACGCGCGCCTCCGAAGTCCGGGCATGCCGGGCCACATTGGTAAGCGCTTCTTGAACGAATCGGTAGGCAGTGAGTTCAACCAGTTCGGACAGACGCACAGCCGGATCCAGCCTGACGTCCAGATGCACTGTAATGCCCGTCTGTTGCTGGTACCGCTCAATATAGGCCTGCAGTGCCCCGACCAGTCCCAGTTCGTCGAGCAATGGTGGGCGTAGCTGTAAGGTAAGCTGTCGGATCTCCTGACTGAGACGCTCAATGAGTTGCCGGGCCTCTGCCAGATGCTGTGCCAGCATCGATGCGGTTTCAGGCACTGCTGCCTGTGCCATTCCCAGACAGAGCTGTGCCGACGTCAGCAACGCGCCTACCTCGTCGTGCAGTTCGCGGGCAATGCGGCGGCGCTCCTCTTCGTGCGCTACCAGCAACCGACGCGAAAGCTGACGAAGCTGTTCAAACAGGCGCGCATTATACCACGTCACCGATGCAATCGCCGCCAGTGAGCGCAACAACGCCTGCTCGTACGAAGCGAATGCATCAGCGCGAGCGAAGCTGTCGGCACAGATCACGCCTTCAAGTCGATGCTCTATATGAATGGGAGCTACCAGCGCCGCTTTCAATGTACGCAATGCTGGCACCGTGCGCGCCTGCAACGCAGCCGCTTCCTGCGGACTCAGCCTCTCGAATGCTTCCAGCGCACGCATCAATGCGGCCGATAGCGGCACTGAAAAACCCGGCTGTAGCTCCTCCGGACCACCCACCTTCTGCACCAGGACAAATCGGTCTTCCACGCGGCGCCAGAGTAGCACAGCCTCGGCCGAAGGAACCAGCTCCTGTACGACCGTCACCAGATCCTGTTGACGCTGCTCCCAATCCCTTGGCTCCATCATCAATTGCCGGCTCACCTCCAGTAATCGCTCCAGACCCTCTCGATAACGGGCATTTTCACGCGCTACCCGGTTACGCTCCGTTACGTCCTGCACCAGTACCATCACAGCCGTACGCCCTTCCCATTCAATCAGATGCGAATCGATCTCTACCTCCAGCAGGCGTCCATCTTTGGTCAGATGGCGCCAGGTCCCCGAATGCCTGAAAGCGCTACGGGGAGCCCAGACACTGGCGGCCACTTTTGCGCGTTCCTCCCGCGGCCGGATGTCCAGAATCGTCATGTCCAGAAATTCCTGTGCACTATATCCATAAAGTGAAACAGCAGCCCGGTTGACAGCCAGAAAGCGCAACGTCTCCAGGTCATACACCCACATCGGCCGGGGATTGTGCTCGAACAGTAATCGGTAACGCGCTTCTGATTCTTTCAACTGCCCCGCCTGCTCCACAAGCATCCGCCGCCCGATCCGCATCAGACCAAAAAGAACCAACGCCGACAGCGTCACAAATCCGATCCCGGTCACCGTTCGCCAGCGTACCAGCAACACCGGATCCGACGATACACGCAGCAGAAAAAGATCAGACAGAAAAATCCACAGCAACCCCGCGGCCCAATAGAACAACGCAATACCGGCAGGATCCAGCCAGAAATGTCTTTTTTGAAGAGACAATGACATAGCACAGGTAACAGCCAGCTACCGCATAGACCTTGTCTAACTTTTCAAAAATGCAAGACTTCCTGTAGGGTCTATCGTACCGCTCATGGAATACTTCGGTTCAATCTTCACTTAAACATCAAACAAAAATACACTTAGCACAAATAAGATTCGACAGGATCGATATGGGTCAGGCCAGAGCAGCGAGAAGCTGCAGGAGGCGAGCTCGATCCAGCTTGCGAAAATCAGCGTATGCCTGTTGTAGACAGCCGTCATCGCTCCGTGGCTCACGTACCCGCAAAAAATCGCTGTTTCCGACCGGGTAGGCTGAAAGAAACGTCTCGGGCGGGCTGGTCCAGTTGCCTTGCCCTGTTGATTCATTCAGGTGCTTAGCCAGGATGCCCCTGTCAATGGCGCCATGCCTATACGAACTATCGCAAGTGGTACGTTAGAAAAACAGGTGGCATCCTGTCGGCTTAGCACGATGCGATTGATCGGTTGCATGCTACTGCTATGCCTGCTTCTGCCAGGCATAGCGCTGCCCCAGGACGGGCGCCGCATTCTTCGGTCCGAGCAAATATTTTCTACACTGTCCCGCGCCTGTCCGCCTGGAGAGGCGCTGGCGCATCCGCCCGTAGACCCTGCGATGATGCTCCGTCCACGGACGCGTTACCGCCCGCAAATACGTGTCCTGCGGCCATCGCCGCAAGTTCAACCCGCCTTTCGCAACCTGGCCTGCCGTCCACTTCGTCCATCGGTCCGGCTCGACTCCCTGCAGACGCAGCGGCGGTGGTTCAGCCGTCCACCCTCCCGCAATCAGCCCTTGCGCTTTTTCGTGCCTTTTCGTTTTTGAGCAGAACGACCATCCAGCAACTAAAAAGGCAAGGCGCTGGACCCGCGGGCTGCTTCTGCCGTTCTGCTTGCGGGACTGAATGCTGACCGTTGCCTATGCATCGCAGATACCTTCTGGTACAAATCGGGCTACTGCTCGGAAGCCTGAGCGGCCTGACCGGCCGCACCGTGCTCAGTCAGTCGCCGCCGGCCACTTCTGTACTCGACGATCCGCTGGTGCGTGTTGAGGGCCGCGCCGGACTGGATCGTCTCTATGACCTGGACTTTGCTGGCGCTCAGCAGCACTTTGCCCGCATCATCCACCGCTATCCGGATCACCCGATCGGTCCTTTTCTAACTGGTCTGAATCTCTGGTGGCAGATCCTGCTGGACCTTTCCGACCATTCTCGCGACCGTGCTTTCTATGAGCTTATGGAAGCCGTCCTGCAACGATGTGAGCGCATCCTGCGCCGTGATCCGGACAACCTGGACGCGCTATTTTTCAAAAGTGCCGCGCTGGGCTTTCGCGGACGGTTGCGCGCCAACCGCGGTGACTGGTTTCAGGCCGCCCTTGATGGCAAACGTGCGCTGGATGCGGTCATGGCGCTGGCCCGACAGCGTCCGCAGAACCCGGACTTTCGTTTTGGCAAAGCCCTCTACGACTACTATGCGGCCGTGATTCCCGAGCGCTATCCGTTCGTCAAGCCCGTCATGATGCTCTTTCCTTCCGGTAATCGTGAAGCCGGCCTGCGTCAGCTCGAAGCCACGGCCCGACATGGCTATTACATTCAGCCGGAGGCCGTTTACTTTCTGGCCCAGATTTATTACCTCTTCGAGCAAGACTATGCGCGCACCATCGAGCACGTGCGCTGGCTGCGCACACATTTTCCGAACAACGGTTATTTCCACGCGCTGGAAGGCCGCGTCTATGTGCGCTGGGGCTACTGGCAACAAGGACGTCAGACCTTCGAGGCGGTACTGACCCGCTTTCAGGAAGGCCACCGGGGCTACAATGCTGCCCTGGCCGAACAGGCGCTCTATTTTATTGCCCTTTCCTACATGATGGAACGCCGCTATCAAATGGCCCTGGACTATCTGCTCAAGCTGGAAGCCCTCACCGCCCGCCACCAAGCAGATACTTACTTCAAGGTCATGGGCCGGCTGCGTCAGGGCATGGTCTATGACGCCCTGGGCCAGCGCGAAATCGCCATCCTGCGCTATCGTGAAGTGCTGCAGATGAAGAACTTCGGCCGGGCCCACGAATGGGCTCGCCGGTATCTGAAGACACCCTATCCAGGCTGAACCTCTGGCCTTTCCTATCGTAATGCAACAGAAACGCATAACGGGCCACGCAACCATGTGGATACGTTACACCCGGTGGGATCCGCAGCGGCATGGTCGGAAGCAGTCGACCTTTGACCGACTTTTTGAGCTGTTCAAGCAATTGCTACACTTCACGGCGGGCGATGCAGCCGAAGCCCTCCGCTGGCTCAGTCAGCTCGATCAGGAGTACGGGCTGACCGACAAAGAAATGGGCCTGGGCGACTTTATTGAGGAACTCAAGCGACGAGGATATCTGCAGGACAATGAACACACGGGTGTCGTGCAAATCACCCCCCGCATGGAGCGCACGCTACGCCAGAGTGCCCTCGAAGAAATCTTTCGGAAACTGCGGCGAGGCAGCCTGGGCCAGCACAAAACGCCTTATGCCGGACAGGGCGACGAACGCCTGCCCGAAACACGCCCCTGGCAATTCGGCGACGATCCCCATCTGCTGGACCTGACTGGCACGCTCTCGAATGCCTTTCGTCGCAGCGGCATTGAGCAGTGGTCGCTTCGTGAAGAAGACCTGGAAGTCTATGAAACTGACCACCATACAAGCGTGGCAACGGTGCTACTGATCGACCTGTCGCACTCCATGATCCTGTACGGCGAAGATCGCATTACACCCGCCCGCAAAACTGCCCTGGCCCTGGCCGAACTGATCACGACCTGCTATCCCAAAGACACGCTCGACATCGTGGCTTTTGGCAACGATGCCTGGGAAGTATCCCTCAAAGAACTCCCCTACCTGCAGGTAGGCCCTTACTACACGAATACCCGGGCGGCCCTGCAACGCGCCCGCCAGATTCTGCATCGCCGCAAAAATCGCAATAAACAGATCTTTCTGATCACCGACGGCAAACCGAGCTGTCATTTTGAAAACGGGCGTATGTACCGTAACGCCTTCGGTCTGGACCGCCGTATCGTCAACAAAGTGCTTGACGAAGCCGTACGCTGCCGCCGCGAAGGGATTATCATTACCACGTTTATGGTGGCCCGAGATCCTTACCTGCAGCAATTCGTCCAACAACTCACCCGCGCCAATCGGGGCCGCGCTTATTATGCCAGGCTGGATCGACTGGGTGAGTATCTGTTTGAGGATTATGTGCGCAATCGCCGCAAACATGTCCGCTGAACGATATGCCCGCGCCGTTTCGTCCCCGCAAACGCCTGGGCCAGCATTTCCTGGTGGATCCTAACATTGCCCGCAAGATCGCCGCGGCCCTACAGGCCGCTCCAGAAGACCCTGTGGTTGAGATTGGTCCGGGCACAGGTGCCCTGACCGGTCTGCTGCTGGAGCACTACCCGCGACTGACGGCTATTGAGATTGATCCTCGTGCCATAGCCGAACTGAAAGCCCGGTGGCCTTCGCTCGACGTGCGTCGGGCAGACGTGCTTACCGTGAACTGGCCAGCACTGGCTGCGGAAAAAAACGGACGCCTTCATGTGGTCGGTAATCTGCCCTATTACATCACCAGCCCGATCCTTTTTGCCCTGCTGGATGCCCGCGAGGTACTGGCCGAAGCCGTGCTCATGATGCAGCGCGAAGTAGCCGAACGCCTCGTAGCTCTGCCTGGCAGCAAGACATACGGCATCCTGAGCGTGGTTGCGCAGCTATGGGCTACCCCCACCCTGCTGTTTCCCGTGTCACGCCACGTCTTTCGCCCTCGCCCCCGCGTCGAGAGTGCTGTTGTGCGCCTGACCTTCGAACAACCGCTTCCGGACGTCGATCCGGCGCTGCTGCGCCAGGTGATCCGTACGGCATTTAACCAGCGTCGTAAAACGCTGCGGAACAGCCTGCGCCGGTTGCTTCCTCCCGGGATCAACCTGCCCGTCCTGTGGGCACAGGCCCGCGCCGAAATGCTTGCTCCAGCCGACTATGTGGCCCTGACACGTTGGCTACAGCTCCATTCTCATCGCCTTCCAGTCCCCTCATCTGCCTGAATTTATTCCCGGGCGCACGTTTTCCCATGGGGCAAAAAAAGATCTTTTGTTTTTACTTTTTCCAGCCTATCTTTGGACGATCGTTTTTTTGATAACGATTTGGCTTCATGGCAGACAACACGCACATCTTTACCGACGTGCTACTTGCCGCAGGGCATGCAACCGGCCATGCTTCTTTTCACGACCGTTACCAACCTTCACCTATACCCCTGCCCAGACTACACGCCGTAGTTATCTCGGTCTAAACCAAGCCGGAGGAATCACTATGACGGTATTGGACTGGCTCATTGTGGCGGCCTACTTTGCTATCCTGGCCGGCATTGTCTGGTGGTCGGCCCGCCGCGTTAAGACCACCACCGACTATTTTCTGGCCGGCCGCAACGTAGGCTTTTTCGTGATCGGGGCTTCTATCTTTGCGTCCAACATTGGCTCGGAGCACATCGTGGGCCTGGCTGGTAGCGGAGCAGCCAACGGGTTGGCGCAGGCGCACTGGGAGCTGCACGCCTGGATTCTGGTGCTGCTGGCCTGGGTGTTTGTGCCGTTCTATTACCGCTCGGGCGTCTTTACGATGCCGGAGTTTCTGGAGCGACGCTTTGACAGTCGGGCGCGCTGGATCCTGTCGGTGGTGTCACTGGTGGCCTATGTGTTTACGAAGGTGTCGGTGACGGTCTATGCGGGAGCCCTGGTGTTTCGGACGCTGTTGGCCGACGTATTTGGCTCACCAGATCAGGCCTTCTGGGTAGGCGCAATTGCAACGGTGCTGGCTACGGGCATCTATACGATTCTGGGAGGGCTTCGGGCAGTGGTTTACACCGAGGTGTTGCAAACGGCGCTATTGATTCTGGGAAGCGTATTCATCACGGTCTTCGGACTGTCGGCGCTGGGAGGGTGGAACGAGCTTCGGGAGGTCGCGCGGCTGCAGGGCGAGCAGTGGGCGCTATGGCGTCCAAACACCGATCCCAACTTTCCGTGGCTGGGTGTGATGATCGCATCGGCCATCACAGGCATCTGGTACTGGTGCACCGACCAGTACATTGTGCAGCGGGCGCTGGCAGCACGGTCCCTACAGGATGCGCGCCGGGGCGCACTCTGGGGAGGCTTTCTGAAGGTCTGGCCGGTATTTATTTTCCTGGTACCGGGGATGATCGGCTATGCGTTGCATCTGAAAGGCGTGATCCAGATTCCCACCGATGCGTCGGGTCGCGTGCAGGGAGACATGGTCTTCCCAACCCTGGTAGCGGAATTGTTGCCACTGGGACTGCGCGGGCTGGTTGTCGGAGGCCTGCTTTCCGCCCTGATGTCGTCGCTGTCCTCGCTGTTTAACTCGTGCGCAACGCTCTTTACAGTGGATATTTACGAGAAGCTGCGGCCGGGTCGTCCGGAGACAGAGCTGGTACGCGTGGGTCGGATTGCGACGGCCGTAGTGGTGGGGTTGGGCTTGCTGTGGATTCCGATCATGAAGGTGATGGCCGAATCCAAAGCGGGGCTTTACGATTACCTGCAGAACGTGCAGGGCTTTCTGGCACCCCCGATCACGGCGGTGTTCCTGCTGGGGATTTCAAGCCGTCGCATCAATGCACAGGGAGCGGTCTGGGGACTGGCAGTTGGCTTTGTACTGGGTCTGGGAAAACTGACGTTGCAGGCGATGGTGCAGAACGGAGTGCTGGATCCCTCCACACCGCTGGGATGGCTTGGCGCGTTTAATGGATATTACTTTGCGGGTCTGCTGTTTTTGGTAAGTGTGGTGTTAATTGTGGGCATCTCGCTCTGGACGGGACCGCCACCGGAAGAGAAAGTACGTGGCCTGACGTTTGGGACAGTATCGGCAGCAGACCGAGCTGACAGCCGCGCAGGATGGGACTGGCGGGATGTGACGCTGACAACAATCGTGCTGGGCCTGGTACTGATAATTTATCTGTACTTCTCCTTCTGGGTGTAAGCCCAGATCGTAGCCAGCTACGGAAGGGCGACCAGCACCCGGTCGCCCTTTTCTACTTTGGCCAACCTCCTTCATGCAGCGGCTTCCCTGGTACCACTGCTTCGATGACCTCGCCAAACAGGCGCCCATTTATGGTTTGAGAAACGCCCAGCAAACGTTGCGCAAGCACGCAACCAGCTTCTACCTCGCGTCATAAGTATTAGCAGGTAGCCTGCGGCAGTACGTATTGCCTCAACAGCAACAAAGCGGCTATCCACTGCCTGTAGCAAATGCGGGCGTGCCCCCGTATTTTTAAGTAAAGTGCCCAGCTTCGGAATAAGCCATGCCCATGGAACCCCTGATTCTGCGACATGGTGGCTCGACTGGCTGGATCGAAGTAATCTGTGGCTCCATGTTCAGCGGCAAAACCGAAGAGCTCATTCGCCGGTTGCGTCGCGCGCAGATCGCCCGCCAGCGCGTGGAAGTCTTCAAACCGCGCATAGATCAGCGCTACAGCCAGACCGACGTCGTCTCGCATGACGAAAATGCCCTGCGCTCTACGCCCGTGGATAGCCCCGAACAAATCCTGCTGCTGGCCGGCCCGGCCGACGTAGTGGGCATTGACGAGGCTCAGTTCTTTGATATGACGCTCGTGGACGTGTGTCAGCAACTGGCCAATGATGGTAAACGGGTCATCGTAGCCGGCCTGGATCAGGATTACATGGGCCGCCCCTTTGAACCCATTCCCCAACTCATGGCCGTAGCCGAATATGTAACCAAACTACACGCGATCTGTGCGGTCTGCGGGGCCCCGGCCAACCACTCCCAACGGCTAACGGCCGAAGAGGGACGCGTGGTGCTCGGAGCTGCCGATCGTTACGAACCCCGCTGTCGTCGTTGCTTCCAGCCGCCCCGTCCGTCTCCCCTTTCTTCTAAAGAGGTGGTTCCATCGGCGTCTCTTTATCCCGACGCGCAACCAGCGCCACCAGCTGCCTCAGGTACTCCGCAATCCGAAAGATGATCATCACCAGCTCCAGATAGATGCGCACCACAATAGCGCTCAGCAAAAAGACAAGCGGCGACAGCACCAGACTGAGTACTCCTATCTCGAACCCTTCGGCAAATCCACCGATAATCCAAACGAACACAAATACCCCCACCATGATCAGCATCAGGGCATAAAGCAACCGGATGAGACGGGCCGTGATAAATTCCGAAAAAGAAAAATCGAACAGCGCCGCCAGAAAGCCTTTGCGAGTTTCCATAATATCTCCGTATCTATTCGAGCGATCAGCTTCCGTACAGTATATTCATCCTCCTGTTACCACGCAAGTTTGCGATCCTTTTGGCCCGTGCGTCGTTCTGGAAAAGAAACCGTGCGTCCCTGACCACACGCTACGTCATGCAGGAACAGCGTTATCTGGTAGCTGCCCGTAAATATCGTCCTCAGCTTTTCCGTGAACTGGTTGCCCAGGAGCATGTAACGGAGACGCTGAAAAACGCCCTTCGCCTGAACCGGCTGGGCCATGCGTATCTGTTCAGTGGGCCTCGTGGCGTTGGAAAGACAACGGCTGCCCGCCTGTTGGCCAAAGCCATCAACTGCCAGACGCCCCTGGAAGCGCGTGAGGATGGTGCCGAACCCTGTCGTCGCTGCGAAGCATGTCTTGCCTTTGAAGAAGGTCGCAGTCTGAACGTGTTCGAGATCGATGCAGCCTCTAACAATAAGGTAGAAGACGTTCGTGAGCTGCGGGAAACGGTTCGGGTTCCGCCGCAGGGTGCCCGAAAAAAGGTCTACATTATCGACGAAGTCCATATGCTCTCGAACGCGGCTTTCAATGCGTTGCTAAAGACCCTGGAAGAGCCGCCTCCACACGCTCTGTTCATCTTTGCCACAACCGAGCCGCACAAAGTATTGCCCACCATCCTTTCTCGTTGCCAGCGGTTTGACTTTCGGCGCATTCCGGTCGAGGCCATCGTAGCGCGCCTGCGTGAGATCTGCGAAGCCGAAGGCGTGGAAGCCGACGACGAGGCGCTTATGCTGCTGGCACGCAAAGGAGATGGAGCGCTACGCGACGCACTTTCGGCATTCGATCAGGCAGTCTCGCTCTGTGGGACGACCCTGCGGTATGCCGAGCTGGCCCAAGCGTTGGGCGTGGTAGACCTTGATCTGTACTTTGCTGTTACCGAGCATGTCCGTACAGGCAACGGCGCCGGTATGCTGACAGTCGTCGAGCAGGTAGTACGTGCCGGCTACGATCTGCAAGAGTTTGCTGTTGGACTGGCTGAGCATCTGCGCAATCTGCTGGTAGCCCGCACCATGCCTGACCTTTCACTTATTGAGACGGGCGAAGCCACACGCCAGCGCTATGCTGAAACCGCACGTGCTTTCGAGGAAGCCGATCTGTTGCGCCTGCTGGGGCTGGTAGCCGATCTGGAAACGCGCCTGAAAAGCAGTGCCCATCCCCGCTTGCAACTGGAACTTACGCTGTTGCGCATGGCCAGCCTGCCCCACGCCGTCGATCTGCGCCGTGCGCTGGAGATGCTGGAACGACTGAACCGCGACGACAATATTTCGGATCCGTCCGCTACACCGCCTCCCAATCCCGCCCCAACCCCATCCCGTCGGCCCAACTCGGCCTCCTCGAGCGTTAACGCACCTTCCACGCCCCAATCCGGGGCCTCGCCTGCGTCGCTCCATGCCATCCTCGGCCAACCAGCCCTCCTTCAACGCCCCAACACTTCCTCCGAGCAATCTACAGGCCAGGCTGCACTGGCCACCCCGATAGAGGCCGATGTACTGGTGGCCGAAGCGCCATCAACCCTGCTGAAGCGATTACAGGAACATTGGCCGGCCTTTGCACAGCAGGTGGGCCGGGTTCGCCGCCACGTCGGCATGATCCTGAGTGAAACGCAGCCCGAAGACATCGACGGTACAACGCTCTGGATCGGCGTGCCAGAACAGGACTATGCGCGTCTCCTGCAGGGTCAGGCTACTTTCCTGCTACAGCAACTCTATGCTTTTATGGAAGAAACGCAGCCGCTGACCAACATACGTTTCCGATTTAATAAGCAGGTATCTGCAACGGCGAGGCCACAGCCAACCCCATCCGCCTCCCTTGATCCAGAAGATCCTGTCCAGGTCCTGGAACGTCTACGTCGCACTTCTCCTGTGGTACAGAAACTGATGGATCAGTTCGGCTGTGAGCTATGCTGGAGCAACGGCCGTTGAACCAGGGCCTCCGCCGAGCGTTCATGCGATATGCATCAGCAAGCCAGAAAAACAGCATGGACGGCGCACTGAATCTGAGCGAGGTTTTTGGCAAGGTAATGGAGCTACAGCGTCGCCTTGCGGAGACGCAGCAGACACTGGGAAACCGAACCGTCACTGTGGAGACCGGAGGCGGCATGGTGCGCGTTACGGCCAACGGCCTACAGCGCATTGTTCGCCTCGAAATCGATCCTGAGGCCTTCCGTGCCGAAGAGCAGGAAATGCTGGAAGACCTGATCGTGGCCGGAGTCAACAAAGCGCTGGAAGAAGCGGCTCGCCTTGCCCGTGAGGAAATGCAAAAGGCCGCCGGTGCCGTGTTGCCTCCGGGACTGAACATTGATCTGGGTGCGTTGGGTCTGTAGGCGATGAGCTATACCTCTCCTTCGGTCGAAGCACTGGTCGAGCAGCTCATGCGGCTGCCTACTATCGGGCGCAAGACGGCCCAGCGGCTGGCCGCCTATATCCTGAAAATGCCCCGCGAAGAGGTTGAGGCCCTGGCCCAGGCCCTGCTTGCCGTCAAAGAGCGTGTGCGCCACTGTGCCATCTGCTTCAACGTAACCGACGAAGAAGTCTGTGCGATCTGTCGCTCCCCGCGACGCGACCATACGACCGTCTGCGTGGTGGAAGAACCCAGTGATGTGCTCGCCCTGGAACGCACGGGAGAGTACTGGGGCGTCTATCATGTGCTGGGTGGCATCATCTCTCCGCTGGACGGCATCGGCCCGGACGACCTGCGCATCCGAGAGCTTGTCGCCCGCGTAGCACCCACCGACCATGATTCGCAGCGGGCTGCCCTTTATCCGGATGGCCGCATTCCTCAGATTAAGGAAGTCATCCTGGCATTGAACCCCAATGTGGAGGGCGACACCACCGCCTACTATCTCGCCCAGTTGCTTAAGCCCCTTGGTGTCCGCGTCACCCGCATCGCCCGTGGCCTGCCCATCGGTGGCGATCTGGAATATGCCGACGAGGCTACACTTTCTCGTGCGCTCGAAGGTCGCCTGGCTTTATAAAACACATCGGGGCTGGACCTGTGTAAAGCCTTTTCGAACTGCGTGATTACACCTTAAATCTCAAGGTTTCTGCCGTATCTTTGAACGATCCGGAATCATTCTGGCCGCTTCACCTGCACGCCATCTGCCAGCCACCATGCGTATAACGATCATAGGAGCCGGAGCTATCGGTTCAGCAATCGCTTCGTTTCTGGTACGCCAACCAGAGGTTACACAAGTGCAGGTCTGCGACGCACGTGCCCGCAACCTGCAGGAATTGCACGACCGATTACAGACAAGCCGGTTACGTTCGTTCCAGATTGATGCCCGGGACCACGGTGTGCTGGAACCCATTCTCCGGGGAAGCCAGGTAGTGATCAGTGCGGTTCCGCCACAGCTCAACCCGGCCCTGGCCCACCTGTGCCTGGAGCTGGGTGTTAACTTCTGCGACATGGGCGGCAACGACCAGATCGTACGCCAGGAACTGGCCCTGCACGAAGAGGCCGTCAAGCGGGCCGTCTGGATCGTGCCTAACTGCGGCCTGGCACCGGGCCTGATCAATGTGCTATGCCTTTACGGTATCGACCAATTCGACGAAGTTGAAGCTGCTTACCTGCGCGTAGGCGACGTACCGCTGGATCCCCATCCGTTCAACTTCCGCATTTCGTGGTCGGCGGAGAAGGTGATCGAAGATTATACAAACCCCGTGCAACTTATTCGTCAGGGACAGTTGGAAACCGTCGAGCCCCTCACCGGCATGGAACGGATTCACTTCGGAGAACCCTTCGGGGAAATGGAAGCCTTCTATACGGCAGGGGGCCTCTCTACCCTGACCGACCAGTTGGCCGGACGCTTGCAGGTGCTTGACTACAAAAGCATTCGCTGGCCCTGCCATGCCAGCCAGATGCGTTTTGTACTGGGCCTGGGTTTCGGCGAGCGGCGCACCATTGACGTGCGCACGCACCTGACCTATCGCGACGTGCTCGTGCGGCGCATGCGCCAGCGCCTGGGCGGGCACTACGAAGACGCCGTGCTACTCCGCATCGCCATTCATGGACGTAAAGCCGGACAACCCTACACGTTACTCTATGAAATGATTGACCGCTACCATCAGGCCGACCAGCTCAGCGCCATGCGTCGCTGCACAGCTATCCCCACCGCCCTCGTAGCCCTTATGATTGCAGCTGGCGAAGTAAAAGGAGGTGGGGCCCTTCCTCCGGAGCAGGTCGTTCCCCATGATCGTTTCTGCCAGCGCCTGACCGAACACGGCCTGCCCCTGACCCATCGATGGTACGCAGGCTATGTAGCGGTCACCCACCCGGATCCTTCAAAGGTGCTGTCCCATCCACCCGCGTCCGAAAAGAAACGCCGCAAAAAGCAGGCGACGCCCAGTTCTCGATAAAAATGCCTTCGTGACCTCAGCGCCCGGCCCCTAAAAGCCTCGGCCATAAGCACGAAGCACCATACCGTTCAATGCCATACCAGCTGGTGAACATAGATAGATGCAGAGCTCAGCCAGTTCGGCCGCCGTGACACCAGCACCCTCTTGGCGCTCATCATATCGAATAACCGAAGGCGCAATGGCATGGACGGTGATGCCCTGCACGGCCAGCTCCGAACCGATCGCTTCAACCAGCCGCACCACGCCCCCTTTGGCTACCGAGTAGGCAGCCTGGCGCACACGTCCACGATCGGCTCCCTGCATGGATGCAAACGCAATCAAGCGCCCTCCGTTACGGCCGCGCATCAGGCGCGCTGCTTCACGAAAGCACAGAAACGTCGAAGTCAAATTGGCATCCAGCATCGCCCGCCAGTCTTCCAGCGTCATTTCCAGAAAGGGGCGTTCCGCCCACACACCAGCGGCATGCACCAGCACATCCACATAGCCAAAGCGATCCCAGATTTTACCAAAGCAGGCCGCTACCTGTGCTTCATCGGCCAGCTCGGCATGAAAAACGGCTCCGTCAACCCCTTCCGGAAGCTGCAACTTCCGTGCTTGCTCAGCCGTGCGAACCACTGCCGCCAGACGAGCGCCCTCCTGCGCAAAGCGCTGGAGGAGTTGCTGTCCCAACCGTCCGCCCGCTCCGGTGATGACCACCACTTTATGGGCCAGGGCACGCGTCTCCATGGATCGCAGCTGTTTGATAGACTCCTACCACAAGATAACGGGTTCCGTGAAATGGCTCAAGCAGCCGAGCGTCCTTGATGCCGACGCAGTACCTCTTCGTAGACGCGCAGATAGTCAGCGACCATACGCGCACGGCTGAACCGACGCGCCACATATGCCCGAATCTTTGCCCGGTCGAGTCGACGCAGACGGGGCAGCGCAGCCACGGCCTCCTCCACGGTATGCACCAGCACACCCGTTTCCCCATCTCGGATGATTTCAGGCATGGAGCCTCGTGGACGCGCCACAACGGGCGTACCACAGGCCATCGCTTCGACCACACTGAGCCCAAAGGGCTCATTGAAGTTGATCAAATGCAACAGCGCATAGGCGCCGCCCAGCAGTCGATCCCGCTCGACTGGGCCTACCGATCCCAGATACTGAATCTGCGCTCCGTCAATAAAAGGAGCAACTTCCTGTTCGAAGTAATGCTGATCCTGAATAATGCCGGCCATCTTCAGCGGCATACCGCTCTGACGAGCCACCTCGATGGCTTCACGCACCCCTTTGTCGGGATGTATCCGACCAAAAAAGAGTAGATAGTCGCCTGGCTCCGTACGCAGCGTAAACGACTCCAGTTCGATTCCGTGGTAAACGGTCGCCACATAATCCAGGTCGGGATGTCGATCGGCGTTACTGATCGAAACGTAGTAGGTGCGACCGTTGTATTTGCGATAGACTGGTAAAATGCGCTCCGAAGAAAACCCGTGGATGGTGGTCACTACCGGCGTACGCACCAGTCCGCTATAGCTCAACGGCAGAAAGTCAAAGTGATTGTGAATCAGGTCGAACTCGTCGGCGCGTTCGAACACCTCGCTAATGTGCAGACATTCCCAGACTTTAGGGTCCAGCGAGGGATCTTCTTCGTAAGGACGCGGGCACACTCCGATCAGCCGGGCACGCGTCTGTGAGTCCGCCGTCGCAAACAGTGTCACCTCGACGCCTTGATCGACCAGCCCTTCAGTGAGCAGCCAGACAACCCGCTCCCAGGGACCGTAGTGGCGGGGCGGCACGCGCCAGGCAATCGGAGCCAGCATCGCAATGCGCATGGCTCACGCTCGGGATTTGCCATCATAGCGACCGTTCAACAACCAGTCGAGCAGCTCACTCAGCCGGGCTTCGGCGACCGCCACGCACGTATCGGCGGCACCGTAGTAAAGACGCAGCGTGTCGCCTTCCAGCACACAGCCGCAGGGGAAGACCACATTGGGCACATCCCCTATGCGCTCGTACGGAGCCCGCGGTCCCAGGATCCACCCCGGGGCCCGCCGAATGACCCGTGCGGGATTTTCCAGGTCCAGCAGAGCCATGCCCACGCGGTAGATGTCGCCCGCTACGGTAGTGCGCACGCCATGATAGAGCAGCAGCCAGCCCTCAGGCGTCTCAATAGGTGGACAGGCAGCCCCGATCCGCACATGATCCCACCAGATGCCCGGCCGCGGCCGCAGCACCACGCGCGGCCCACTCCAGTGCCGCAGATCAGGCGAGCGGCTCAACCAGATGGCCGGGTGCGTTTCGCGACGCGTGCTGGATGTACGGTGCAGCAGCACCCAGTAGCCCCCAATCTTCCGCGGAAAGAGCACTCCATTTTTATCCTCTGGCGGCATCAATAACCCGCGCCGCTCAAAGGTGCGAAAGTCTTCGGTCAGGGCCAACGCAATAGCCGGCCCCTCCTCGGAAAAGGCCGTGTAGGTGACCGCATAGCAGCCCATCTCTTCCAGCCATACAATGCGCGGATCTTCAATGCCCCAGGCTTCCTCAGGCCAGTGGTTTGGATCAGGAACCAGCGTCGGCTCCGGATCAATCGTCCAGTCAGTTAACCCATTGGGACTGCGCGCCACCGTCAGGTGCGACACGCCCCGGTGATCCTCCACCCGCACCAGTAACAGCGTTTCGCCTGTGTCCAGACGTACAGCCGCCGCATTGAAAACGGCATTGCAGGGATACGGCCAGTCGTCAGCGGTCAGAATCGGATTTCCTTCGTAGCGTTGAAACAATTCGCCTACCTGTTGAGGAGCGGGCAGCACTCCGTGATCGCGCATCATCTCACTGAGGATTGTTTGACAATAGCCTGGCTAATTTTGCTGCAACAGAACGGTTAGCAGATCGTCCATTGGTATCTGTGCGCCGAAAATGCGGCTATCAGCAGCCGCATAGGGAATGATCAGATGCTGTTGCCACACATAATTTGCGCAGGCAAACAGCACATTGTCTACCCCCAGCTCTGGATCACCCACTTTCTCAATATCGCCACGAGGTCGCATCAGTGGCTCCAGGCGGGCGACAACCGGATCAGACCGGTTAAAATCCAGCAGGGCTGCCGCCAGGTCATATTCGCGATGTCCTTCCCAGTCGAGATGGCCCTGATGATAGATCATCAGGAAACGTCGCTCGCCCAAGGCTATGGGCGGTCCCCCAGCGCCAATCCAGGAAAGCGCAAACTCCCGATATCGATAGCTGGCCATCAACAGTCCCCGGCTATGGTAGGGTCCTTCGGGCCGATCCGCTTCGGCCAGATGAATGGCCATGGGATGTCGCCCGTCAATGGGCCGGTGCAACAGCAGCCATTTACCATCGACGGATTCCGGCAAAAGCGCCGGGTTCTTATTGTCCACCTCATTGATATCGCCAGGAATCGGCCCATGCAGCTCCCAGTGGAGAAAATCCTGCGTGGTAGCCAGGCAGATATGCACGCGCCCCACAAATGAGGGGAAACGAGGGTGCTCGCTACTATAGCCCGTGTAGAACAGGTAGTAGGTGTCGCCAATTTTTGTACAGCGAGCATCCTCTGCGCCCAGATCATGAAAGACAGCATCAGGACGAATTACAGGCTCTGGCCATCGCCGCACCAGCTCCAGCGTTGGCGTCAGCACCGCCAGCCCCAGCGACGACGGTGCATGTCCGGCCGGACTTCCCGCAGTTCCCTGGGCCCGGTAGATCATCACGCAGGCACCGCCGGCTGCCCGAAGCCGCGTGCGTTCGGCCTCAGTAAGCTGCCAGGCCTCCATGAGGCGCTCCAGTTCTTCACCGGCCTCTATGAGCACGGCCGCTGGATTCAGCACAACGCGCGACTCCCAGGGATGCTGTGGCTCGGGCTCAAGCACCGGCTGCCCACCGTGCAGGCGATCGACGCAGATTGACGGCGGCTTCTCGATGGTGCGCAGGGCACGTCCTCGATTGCACGGCTCCATATAAACCCGAGGCATCGTCCAGCTATGCCGCTGCTCTTCCAACACAAAATCAATAACATCTTGCAGGGCTGCCACTGCGTGCCCAATCACTTTGTCTGCCGCCCCATAGTAGAGGTGGAGCTGTCCGTCAATCACAACAGCGCCCTCCGGAAATACCACATTAGGCACATCCCCCTCTCGCTCGAAAGAGCGCTCAGGTTCCAGGATCGGCACACGCGCCCGGGCTATTGTTCGCTGCGGATCGTCCAGATCAAGCAGGGCCACGCCAGCGCGGTAGGTGTAGCGATCGTCCACGCCATGGTAGATCAACAACCAGCCTTCAGGTGTTTCGATCGGTGGGGGACCCGCCCCGATTTTCTTACGCTCCCAGCGCCAGGCTGGCCGCAATACCACATGCTCGTCCAGATCGGCCAGGTGCTCGGACCAGCGAGTAGCTGATCGATGAAGCAGCTCATCCCAGTCCTCGAAATAGATCAACTGGATGTCCGGCTCAATACGATGCAACAGGGCCAGCTTACCCCCGATACGGCGTGGAAAGAGCACCGCATCTTTGTCACGCAGAGGCGGGCCAATCACACCATGCTTTTCGACCTGTGCGAAGTCCGTCGTCGAGGCCAACCCGATGCGCACACCATCACCCGCGCCAAACGCAGGCGTGCTGAGCACCGTGTGCACGATCCAGTAGCGTCCCTCAAGAAACGTAAGGCGCGGATCCTCAAGCCCATAACGGTCAAAATCCTCGCCAGGCGTCAGCAGGGGAGTTTCCCGCCAGGTAAAATGTATCCCATCGGTACTGGTAGCATAACCGAGCGATGAAATGTACGGTTCGAAGCCGTAAGCAGGCTCACCAGGCCCAGTATTCGGTAAAGGAAAACGCCGGTAGCCGGCCGGAATGGCGCGAAAGACCAGGTGTATCTGCCGCCCATCGTACCAGGCGCCCGGATTGAATACCGCACCCGATGCCCAGCTCAGATCAGCACGGGGGGTCAACACCGGAATATTTGTCCGTCGAAACAGCGACATTTTCCCTTGTTTATCATCGCCATGTGGCGAAGCCTGTCAATCGCGCAAGGCACGGCCTGGGTTCCGCTTCCGACAGCACCATTTTCACTTTTGATAGAAAGGTTGCGACGAAAAACATGCCGGAATCCAGCACAAGGCCAGATCCCGGCACAGCCCCCCGCAGCCAACGATGCCTTTCAGTAGGTCAGGCCATAACCGTAGGGAAACAAAGGATCGTAGTCTTCATCGCCCACATTGAGGGGAATCTGATCCATCGAACGCGGCCAACTAAAGGGTAGCTTGCCCGTTGGAGCAAAATCCCCAAAAATGACGTCGGCCACGCCATCCCCTTCGGTGCCGGGAAGCCAGGCCGCAACGAACGCGTCGGCCATCTCCAGTACCTCGTTAATGATCATCGGCCGGCCGGAAATGAGAATGACGACCACCGGGACTCCGGCTTCTTTCAACCGCCGCACCACAGCCACATCGTCCGGATCCAGGGCGAGATCAGAGCGGTCTCCGAGAAATTCGGCATAAGGGCGCTCGCCAATTACTGCAATGGCTACATCGGCACCGGCCACCCCGGTACCATCTTCCGAATAGGTCACCTCCGTGCCGGGTTTCACCGCCTTACGAATCGCCTCCAGAATTGTGGTGCCCTCCGTGATGTCGCCACTACCACCCTGCCAATCGATCGTCCAGCCCCCTGCCTGATAGCCCAGGTTGTCGGCATGTAGCCCGGCCACATGGATACGCTCCAGATTTTTGGGAAGCGGCAATGTCTGATTTTCGTTCTTCAGCAGCACCATCGACTTGCGTACCGCTTCACGCGCCACAGCACGGTGCGCTGCCGAGCCAAACTCCGTCCACAGGCTTCGGTCGGCAAACACGTGTTCGGGACCGTCCATAAGTCCCATGGCGAACTTGACGCGTAGGATACGTAGGACTGCGTCGTCGATACGCGCCATCGGTACCCTTCCTTCCTCCACCAGCTCCTTCAGCAACTGAAAAAATTCTCGGTAACGGGTGGGCACCATGGCCATGTCAATGCCTGCATTAATTGCCAGCTCGATAGCCGTTTTGTAGTCGGAATGCACCTGATCAATTGCGTTGTAGTCAGAAATGACAATCCCCTCGAATCCCAGCTCGTTTTTCAGCACATCGGTCAGCATGTACTTGTGAGCGGTCATCTTGACGCCGTTCCAACTGCTGTAGGATACCATAATGGCTCCCACACCAGCCTGGATGGCGTCGATGTACGGACGGATGTGAATGCGCCGGAAGGTCGCCTCATCCAACCGCACATCACCCTGATCCAGCAAAGCGCCCTGCGGCCCACCAGTGCCAAAGGCCGTACCACCGTCGCCGGCAAAATGTTTGGCCGTTGCCAGTACTGCCAGCGGATTATGCAACCCGCCCTTCTGTAGCCCCCGCACCGCAGCCGCTCCCAGCGTGGCCACCAGCTCCGGATGCTCCGCGAAACTCTCATAGGTCCGCCCCCAACGTTCATCTCGAGCCACCGCGATACAGGGCGCAAAATTCCAGTGGATACCCGTAGCCCGCATCTCGATAGCGGTAATGCGATAGACCCGCTCCACCAGCTCCGGATCGCGCGTCGCCCCCAGCCCGATATGGTGTGGGAAGACTACAGCACCTTCGACATTGCTGTGGCCATGAACAGCATCAATACCATAGAGCAGCGGAATGCCCAGCCGCGTGCGCAGCGCAATAGCCTGCAGACTATCGTACACATTCGTCCAGGCCTCCAGACTGTTCCCATCAGCCGGATCTGAATTGCCTCCACTCAAAATAGAGCCCAGATAATAGGTCTGAATGTCATAAGGATCCCGCAGAAAAGCCTGCTCGGCCTGAATCATCTGGCCGATTTTCTCCTCCAAGGTCATCTGTTCCAGCAGAGCGCGCGCTTGCTTGTCATAACGCGAAAGGGGAGGGAAGGCGGTCGTTGCTGCAGGCTGCCTGTCCGGACGCTGACAGCCGACCGCTACCAGACCAAGCATAAACCAACCGATTATCAGGTGCTTCATGATGTTCCTACAGGTTGGGAGTGAATTGCGGACTACTTCGTGCCAGCCGTCCACTTCCACAAGAGGCCTCCAGATAGGCTGGAACGACCAGCCCAACTAATTCAATTCATTTTACAAAAAAATGAATCCACACGCAACTCCCGCTATGGTCTCCATCCAGAAAAGGGACCGAGAACAAAGCGAGCTGCTGTCTGTTTGCGTGCACACGTTAGCATGAACGGAAGCGACAGCTCCATGGAGCGATTGCCGGCTGCTTTTACTCGGTATCGAGCTATTGTTGACGACTGGGAAGCCTTTGTGGAAGCCCTGCGACGGCCGTTGCCGGTATGCGTGTGGGCCAACACCCTCCGGGCAACCCCGGCCCAAGTCAGAGCGGCCCTGGAAGCTGAAGGGCTGCGGCCGGAACCGCTCCCCTGGCGTTCCGATGCTTTTCGCCTGCCCCCTGACAGCCAGCCGGGCAATCGGCTGGCGTATGTGCTGGGGCATTACCACGTGCAGGAAGAAGTCTCACTGTTGCCGGTGCCGCTGCTCGATCCCAGACCTGGCGAGCGTGTGCTGGACCTGTGTGCAGCTCCCGGAGGCAAAACGGCCCAGATTGCCGTCCGCATGCAGAACCGGGGCACTGTCGTGGCCAACGACCGCAATCCGCTGCGTTTGCGCCAGCTCTCGGGTACTATCGAGCGTCTGGGGTTGTTGAACGTTACCACCACCTTACATGATGGCACGGACTTTCCGATGGAAAGCGGACCGTTTGATCGGGTACTGGTCGATGTGCCCTGCTCCTGTGAAGGAAACTTTCGAAAAGACCAGAAGGTCGCCGATGCGTTTGCCGGTGCACCGGAGCTATGCGGTCAGCAGACGGCGCTTTTGCACCGCGCCGTAACCCTGTGCCGGCCAGGCGGTCGCATCGTCTACGCCACCTGCACATTTGCGCCGGAGGAAAACGAGCTGGTCGTCGATACCGTCCTGCAACGCTGGGGGGAGGCGCTGCGTCTGCTGCCAGCCCGTATCGAGGGCTTCCGGAGCGCGCCGGGTCTGACCGAGTGGAACGGTCGTCGGTTACATCCATCCCTGACGCTTGCCCTGCGCGTCTGGCCGCACCTGAATGACACGGGTGGTTTCTTTGTGGCCGTGCTGGAACGACAGGCTTAACGCTGGCCATGA
Source organism: Rhodothermus sp. (assembly GCA_030950375.1). GTDB lineage: Bacteria > Bacteroidota > Rhodothermia > Rhodothermales > Rhodothermaceae > Rhodothermus. Next base: position 59,728 of record JAUZRN010000010.1, read on the forward strand.
ACGCGACGCCCGCATTACAACAGGCAGTCAAAATCGTCGATCCTACACCGTACTTCCGCTACCTGGAAGAGCGTTTCGGCATTCCTCCATCCACGTTTGACGGATATGTCCTGGTGCAACCGGGCCGCAAAAAGGTTTACATTGTCACGGCTGACCATCGGCCACCGGCCCGCCCGCGACCACGCACCGTAGGCCTGCCCTTTCTTCGCATCTATCTGAAGTTTCCCAAGCTTTCGACGGCAGCCGCTCAGCAGTTTGGACATGCAGCCACACGCAACGTGATTGATGTCGATGCATCTCAGGCCGAAGCATTTCTGACCCGACGCGACTTCCACGCTCGCCCTGAGCAGTTAGCACGCTGCACCGGGCGCGGCTATGTCCTGGTCCGCTACCAGAGCTACACGCTGGGCGTCGGCTTCCTTGTTCCGGAGGACGCAGGCGGTCGCGTCGAAAGCATGCTGCCCAAATCATGGGCGCGGGATCCGGCCTCGTTCAGTCTGTCGGAGTGATCGGCACATCAGCAACCATTGCCAGCAGATCCCGGGCCGCCCGGTAGCCACTTTGCAGGGCACCGGCCACCGTAGCCGGCTCTTCCGGATCGGTCGCTTCCCCAGCCAGAAAAATGGTGTCGTGAATGGGCTGGCTTAACACGCGGCGGGCAGCCAGTCCGCCCGGACGCACGTAGCTGTAAGCGCCCTGAGCAAAGGGATCCCGTTGCCAGTCGTGCAACCGGGCACTTACCAGGTAGCGTCCCGGATCACGGACGCCGTAGAGGTGCTCAATCGTCCGCAGAGCTTCCTGTACGATTTCCGTTTCCGGCCAGTCGTGCATCCGTCGAGCCGCCGGCCCACCTGCCCAGGCCAGCAACACTGGTACCCGCAACGGGAGCGGTTGCCAGACGGTCGTGAAGCTTTCATCAGGCGCGTGGATAAAAGCCAGCGCTCGAAGCGCAGCCTGCGTTTCCCAGAAGGCCTCCCGGAAGCACAGGTTCACGCGCACTGCCGCACCCATTTCCAGCTGAGCCAGGGCATTTCGCCAGGGTTCGGGTAGGGGAGGATCAACGTGAAGAGCCGGCGCTCGATCCTCCTGAAGCAGGGGAAGCGGTACGGTCAGAATCAGCGCGCGGGCCTGGAAAAGGCGCGGCTGTCCGAACTGACGGGCATGCACTTCGACCCGTCCCGGCTCCCAGCGTACCCTCATGACAACCGTCTGCAGGTGCAACCGAACCCGTGCAAGGTCGATGCGGCGGTACAGGGTTTCTACCAGACGATCATATCCCCCAATCGGACGAAACTGAGGATAGTCGGCCGCTTCGTTGCCCCGCACGCGCCAGTCTTCGGCCAAGGCCTGCAGGCTGAGCCGGTCAGGATCGGCTGCCTCAAAACTCTCGGCCACAATGCGGGCCAGTGCCCGCGCCGCGGCCATCCCTTCCCCCTGTAGCGTCTGTTCCAGAAATGTCGAAAATGCGCTATCAGGTGTTTCGGGCGCGGGCAGTTGCTCCAGCAGCGGACGGAGCGTCTGCGCCAGATCAATGGCCTGAACCCGTCCCTCTACGAACAGGCCGTGTGCTTCGGGTACCTGAATCAACCCGATACCGCCCTCCTGGCAAAGCTGGAGCGTAACAGGCGGGCGGCCATGAACGAACTCGGCCCCCAGCTCTACCGGGATTGGAAAAATGGAATCACGCCAGGTGTAGATGCGCCCACCGATGCGCTCTCGAGCTTCCAACAGCAAAACAGAGCGGCCGGCCTGTCCCAGCATTTCGGCTGCGGCCAGACCGGCCACCCCGGCACCCACAACGATGACGTCCCACATACACCCCGGCTCAGTGCTCCCCGATGCCGCGCAGCAGTTTTTCGGTTTCCTCCTTGTGGCGCGTCTCGTCGCTGATAATCTCCTCCAGATCGTTCACCAGCCCATAGTCACCAAAGGCTTCGGCCTGCTTGCGGCGCTGCACGTAGCGGGCAATGGTCTCTTCCTCCGCCTTCAGCACCGCCTCCAGCATGGCCCGGTTGCTGTCGGCCAGCTTGACCGGTGCAGGCTTCGTGGTGGGCAGTCCCCCCAGCGCCGTGATTTTGTTGGCCAGAAACTGCGCATGCCGCAGCTCTTCCGGAATCTCCTGCTCAAAGAACGCCTTCAGCAATGGCCGATGAATACCGCTGGCCATGGCCGCATAAGTCGCATACATCACAATGGCCTGGTACTCGTGTGCCAGGTCCTCGTTCAGCCCTTTGATGAGCTGTTCCCGCGTGATCTCTTTGACTTCCGTTTCCATAGTTCCTTTTCAAGATCTTTAGACAAGTGCTGCATATCACACAAGAAAATGTCCCTCCAACAGAAAGGTTGCCCCCAAATGCAACCGTTGCGGAAAGATTACAGCGGGCCGCAAAAAAGGCCGCTGATGAAGCCGGATCCAGAAAGCCCCGTGCAAATACCAAGTGCCCTCTCAGGACAAATCGGCGGACGCCGAAGCCGTGCCTTTTTTCAGCAGATAAATGAGCTGACCGTTGACGGGCAACACGTTCAGCACGATAAAGAGCGCCAAACTCCCGATCAGATCGTATGGCCGCACCCATTGCAGGGGCGGCTGCGCATACGGGGAATCAGGCGAAAGGATCATCCAGAACATGCCCCCCAGGAAAAGCAGCGCCACGACGCCGAACGGCAGCGCCAAACGTAGGATCAGCTCGGCTCGCGTGGGCGACGGCGGCCATTTCAGGTACAGGAGCCACAGGACGCTATGAAGCAGCGTGCCAGTCGCCAGCGGCAAGAGCAGCAGTAGCCGCGCCCCGAGTGTACTCCAGGACAGGCCGACCAGCACCCCCAGCAGCAACCCGGCCATCGCACCGTTGAACCACCGCAATCGTCGGAGGACCTGACGGCTTACAGGAAGAGGCGGCTCGGGCGCAGCCGTCGACGAGTCCTCTTCAGGCCAGGCCACAGGCAGTCTCAGCAAAACCAGACTCACCACAAGCCATACGACCTTCCAAGCGGCAAATTCAAAAGAAAATCCTACTAAATTACTCAATAGATAATATAGAACAACTAATCCTACGTAAAACCAATCCAACTTCCTTATTTTTAAGAATATATTTTTAGATTTAATAGAATTTAATGCTATCATATCAGTTATGATTGATGACGATATTATCAGAATAATGAAATTGCTATTATCATAGATAATGTTTGCATTAAATCTATGCATTAAAATATCATTATACAAAACATATATTAAAGAATTAATATGAAACAAAATGTTAATATATTTATATGCAGTAATAGAAATCATATCACATCTTCAAAATTAATGACACTACAGATCTCCATACTGCCGAGCGCAGGCAATGATTCCCTGAAGTGTAGTGCCACAGCAATGGCCGATCACCTCGCCATTTGCCGTCACCGGTACACAGGTAAAACCGCTCCCTCCACCCCGAGGCCATCCCGGAGGGGGATCGCCAATGGGCTGAATGGGATCAAAATACCATCCGTCCCTCTGGTTGTAGTAGTATTGAAACTCACATCCCGTATCCCCAAACATTGTCTTTACAGACTGAAGACAGGTGATGAAATTATAAATAGCATATCCTTGTAATGCAATATATTGTCCCAGTCTTGACAATACACATCCTAAAGTTCCTACAAACGAACATTTAAACATATCTATTAGATGCTTTAAGATAAACCCCGAAGATTGCATTGCAAACTTTTCTTCACAATCCCGAATACCTCGATCCCGCTCGGCTGGATGACATGGTGGTGAAGCTACTCCAGGAGGCGAAACGGCTTTCAATGCATCCCCTTTCCGGGATTTCTGCGTGGACCAATCAAATGCTTCATTCATAGAGCTAAAGTCAGGATAAAGCGAGCGGGGATTCTCTGATAGCCCTGGGAAGCCTAAACGAATTCCTTTTTGAATCCAGCGAAGATATGCACGTAACACCCGCTCCCTCGCCGCTTCAGGTAGGCGAAGCCAATCAGCATGCCGCGTCCGCACATGCTTCCACACCTTCTGAAGCCGCGACCAGGAAGGTCCTCCTATATATTGGCGTATTTCTTCATACGCTTCTATCTGGCTCTGCTTATTCATTGGTTGCTGCCATCGCTGGCGCCATCGTTGCACGGCATATTGCCAGGCCTGCAGCGTTGTATCCTGACGTAAGATCCAGACCTGGTGGGCCATCATTGAAATGTATGCTTCCCATAAAAACCGGCGTACTGTGGTATCTTGCATCAGGCGCTCAAACAGGTGCACTTCCTCTGGCGTTTGGAGTCCTGATGCTCCGGCACCTGCGCTCAGGTCTCGTTTAGATACCGGGGTTTCAGCGGGATTAGGTGAATCCGTCGATGCCCAATCACAACCCGTCCATATCGACAGCGCCAGAACGATCACGATACCGAGATGTACCGTCAGCGTACGCACGATGACGAGCCAGGTCTGAATGAAGGTCGAAGCATTGATTGCCTTTATTTACAGTATTTACAGATAAACGCAAGCCCTCATTTTATTTCCATTCGATTCTTAACAGGATATTAACTCAGCTACTCGTCGGGCTGGCCCTGCCAGCATTGAAACCCGCGCTGCCGGGCCGCCATGGCGACGGTCTCGGCGAGGTGGCACTCCGTAAAGACGCCGAACAGTGCTGAGCCAGAGCCAGAAAGCGCGGCATACACCGCGCCGGCCTCCAGCAGCCATTGCTTCAGAGCAGCCAGCTCAGGATACCGGGCAAATAATGGTGCCTCGAAGTCGTTCCGGAGTTCTCGCCGCCAGCGCTCTGGATCGTTGGCCGTTACGATCTCAACCAGTGAAGCTTCACGTAATGCACGGGGCTGTACCAGCCGATACGCCTCGGCCGTGGCAATCCGAAACGAGGGCACAAGGACGACCAGGTGAAAAGGAAAGCGGTAGGTCGTCAGGGGCTGCAGTTGCTCGCCCCGTCCTGTGGCCAGGGCCGCCGGCGCAGGTAGCAGAAAGAACGGCACATCTGAGCCCAGAGCAGCCGCCAGCCGATGCAGGTCGTTCGCGGCAAGAGAGTGCTTCCAGCTTCGGAGCAACAGCCGGAGCGTGGCCGCTGCATCACTGGACCCGCTGCCCAGACCCGCTCCATAAGGCACGCGTTTATCCAGATGTAACCGTCCGGTCAGGGGCCGCTGCAACGCATCGGCCAGGTGGATGGCTGCCCGCACACACAGGTTACGCTCGTCGGTCGGCAGCGCCGGATCGGAGCAGGTAAACGTAAAGCGATCCGCCGGCGTCAGCGTCAATCGGTCGGTCCACGGAATGCGGAGCAGCACGGTTTCGATGTCGTGATAGCCGTCCGATCGCCGGCGCAGCACGCGCAATCCCAGGTTAATTTTGGCCGGGGCTTCCTGCTCAATCGCTTCCAAGTTTCACGTTCGTTCGTTGCGTCCGGGGCAGGATTATTGTAGCTTTTGCTGTAACCGAGCATCCTCCAAGATATTGCCTATCGATCGAACGAGGCTACGGTTTATCGGGTTATTTGACGACCACGAAGGTGAAGTTTTCTCTATGAATCGATTACGCTGGTTGCGTGGTGCATTGTTGTGGTTCTGGGCCTTTGCACCGCTCTATGGGCAGGAGCTTCCACAAACCCAGCGCCCCGGCGCTCCCGTAGCCTTTCAACAACTGCTGCAGGAGCGGCTGGCACGTTCAGAAGCACTTGCTTTAGAAGGACCGGTCCAGGCGGAGACCTATCGGATAGGCCCTGGTGATGTTCTCACGGTTTCGATTGGCGGTGCCTTTGGCCAGACGCTGCAGGCGGAAGTCTCGGCCGAAGGTAAATTGACGCTTGCAGAGCTCGGCACCCTGTCGGTGACGGGTCTATCGCTGGCTGCTGTACGCGACACCGTGCAACGTTTCCTGCGCCTTCAGTTTGCACACGTTCCTATCGAGGTCACGTTGAGTCGGCCGCGATCCTTTTATGTCCATGTCACTGGAGCCATTCCCCGTCCCGGACGTGTGCGCACGCACGCCACAGCGCGCGTCAGCGACATCATTGAGCAAGCCTTCGCCTCCCCATCCGACAAGCCCGTCTCTTCGGGATCGGCCTCCACTGAGCCCACCACGTGGCCATCGGTTGCCACGTTTCTTCGCGCCTATCGCGCTGAGGCCTCTTCGGACTTTCTGCCAGCCCTGCGCAACGTCCTGCTGCACCATACCGACGGCACGACGCAGCGCATCGACATACTCCGCTATTACACGGCGGGCGATTTGACCCACAATCCCTACCTCCAGGACGGCGACGTCATCGAAATACCCGCCTTTCATGTGCAGCGTGATGCAGTCACCGTACAGGGACCGGTGCCCTATCCCGGTGTCTACGATGTGCGTCCCGATGACACCCTGCTGGACGTACTGGCGGTTGCCGCCGGCCGGGAGGGATTGCAGCATCTAACCGAGGTACGGCTCATCCGCAAGCCTATGGCCAACGCTGAAGCCGCCATCCGCCTGTTCAAAGTGGCCGAGCTACTCCAACATCCCGAACAGGTCCCTTCGCTGCATCCCGGCGATCGCATTATGGTTGTCGGCACGCAACGGGCTACGGCGGCTGCTTATGGCTTTGTGCGCTATCCGGGGACTTATCCCATCGAGCACGGAAAAACTACAGTGCGCCAACTGATTGAAATGGCCGGAGGGCTGCTGCCGGAGGCCAATCCTCGGGTGGCCTATATCGAACGCACCCGCTCGTTCTATTTCAAAGGAACGGCCCAGGCAAACGATCTGGATATGTTCGGCCGTTTCTATCTGCAACAGGCCCTGCAAGCCAACCGCGTCGTGATTGATGTGGCTGATATTCTGGAAGGAAAAGCGCCAGATTTTCCGCTGTATGACGGTGATCGCGTGGTTATTCCCCGGGACGAACAGACCGTCTTTGTAACCGGTCATGTAGCCCGTCCGGGCTACATTCCATATCAACCGGGACAGCCAGCGCGCCATTACATCCTGCAGGCTGGCGGTCTGGGACCACAGGCACGGGGCGTTTACGTCTTCGATGCCGGCACCGGCCAGGTTCGCCACGGGCTGGAGGCGCCGGTCTATTCAGGCGATACGATCTTCGTCGATCGACAGCCAACGGCCGACACACCAGAACTCGCACAACTGGTGCTCAACGACCAGATTTCACGCCGCCAGCATCGTATTTTGACCATCCAGACGATCCTGACGGGTGTTTCCACTATCGTCGGGATTGTCACTGCCTATGCCGCCATCACCCGCTGACGGGATCATGGCCACGCGTCCCACACCGGATGCCCAGCACGAACGCGCCTGGCAGGCCCTGCGCCACCTCTACAGGGCCCGTCGTCTTATTGCCGGGATTACCGTGCTGGCAGCCGTCGCTGCGGTGGTGATCAGTCTGCTCCTTCCTAACTGGTATCGGGCGTCGGTTCGCGTGCTTCCTCCGGCAGGTAGCGGCCTCAGCCCCCTGGCCTCCCAGCTGCTGAATAACCTGCCCGGCTTCCTGGGAAACGTATTGGGTGGCGGTGGACAGGCTGGCTATGAACGCTACCTGAGCATCCTTACCAGCCGTACGATGTATGGCCGGGTTGTCGATCATTTCAACCTGGTCGCCGTCTATGGCCTGCAGGATGAGCGACATCCACGCGAAGCGGCCATCGAAGTGTTACGGGACAATGTATCGTTCAACGTCGACCCGGACTTCGAGTACCTGGAAATCTCCGTGCTTGACCGTGATCCCCGCCGGGCGGCTGACATGGCGAATTTTATGGTCGAAGAGCTCAACCGCATCAATGCAGACCTGCTTACCCAGAGTGCCCGGCGCTACCGACAGTACGTCGAACAACGCTACCGCGAAGCCCTGGCGCGTCTCGATTCGGTGCTTGATGCCCAGCAGGCCTTTCATGAACAATATGGTCTGTTTGACCTGGAAGCCCAGGCGCGAGGCTTTCTGGAATACGTGGCGACGTTACGCGCTGAAGCACTCCAGACCGAAATGCAATATGCAGCGCTTCGCGCGCAACTGGGCGACGACAATCCCCAGGTCCGCTTGCTGGCTGAAATGAAGGCCACCGCCGAACGCCGCTATCAAGAAGCCCTGGCCGGCCAGGAACGGCTGCTGCCCGTCCCGCAGCAAGAGATTCCTGCAGCGCTACGTCAGTATTTTGACCTGGAACGTGAACGGCTACTCCAGACCCGCATCCTGGAAGTGCTGGCTCCGCTTTACGAACAGGCCCGGTATGAAGAGGAACGGCGTGTCGAAGCCGTGCAGGTGGTTGACCCGGCCGTACCACCTGTCAAAAAAGCCAAGCCGCGCCGCTCACTCATTGTGCTGGGTGTTACGCTGGCTGCCTTAGCGCTGACGGTACTGTTTGTGCTGGGCTACGCGTGGTGGCAGGTACAACGCGAGCACCTCAACCAGCAGGTGTTTCAGCATCCAACCACGGTCTCCTCTTCATCCCTTAAGTAACCCAGAGCCATTTATCGCGTATACCCTCTGGCGTTTCCTGTTTATTCAACCCAACAGGCACAGATCATGTGGCTGCTATTTGTCGCGGGCCTCTGGCTGCCCTTCCAGCCCGACTCGACACAAGATGAAATGGCGTTTCCGGGGCTACATCTGCGCCAGACTGTCTGTGAGGAATTCTGGGAACTGGAATGCCAGCGTCCCCGACCGCTGGCTACCTTTGCCGGCGATTTTATGCATCGCTGGCCCTTCCGCGAGATGGCGCTGTACCGCTCGCTGCCAGGTATTCGTTACAACCGTGTAGAAGGGCTGGTGCTGGGCCTGGGTACTGAACCCCTGGAATGGACCGAATACGACCGGGTGCGTCTGGTGGGCCAAGTGGCCTACGCCTTTGCCCTGCGTCGCTGGCGCTTTGAAATCAGTGCAGAGACGGTGCTCAACCCTGCCCGAAACGCCTCCTTCTATCTGAAGCTGGGTGGCGGCTACTATCGTAACACACGCACTGATGACCTGTGGAAAACCACCCCGCTGGAAAACACGCTGGCTGCCTTTTTCTTCGGCAACGACTTTTATGCGCTCTACTACGAAACCGAAGGCTGGCAGCTCTATGCCGTACAGCGTCTGACACGCTATGCGCAGCTGGGCCTGGGCTTCCGCGCCGAAGATCACCGAGCGCTCCCCCAGAAAACCCGATGGGCGCTGTTCGACCGCCAGGCCACCGACTTCAACCTGCCCGCGCGGGAAGGCCGTCGGCAAGTGCTCGTACTAACGCTGGATGCCGGCCGCATCCTCGCCTACAAAGCTCTGCCGAGTGGCTGGGCCCTGCGCCTCCAGGCCGAACTGGGACGCCGCCTGGGCGGCGACTTTTCCTACAATCGCTATGTGGCCGACGGGCGTCTCTACCTGCCGATGGGCCGCTACAGTCGCCTGAACCTGCGTCTGCGAGGCGGCTGGGCCGACAATACCGCACCGATCCAGCAGCAGTTCTTCCTCGGAGGGATCGGCTCGGTGCGCGGCTATGCGCAGAACGCCTACGTCGGCACCCGAATGTTACTGGGCAACGCCGAGCTGGTTATCCAAGGTGTATCGCTGATACCCGGCCACGTCGAAGAAGAGCTGGTCTTTCTGGCATTTGTGGATGCGGGCTGGGTGAACGATTTCGGCACCAACGCTTTCCGCACACGCGACCTGCTCAGTGCAGCCGGGATCGGGCTTGGCTTTGATGGAAAACGAAGCCTACGCCTGGAGCTGGCCTGGCCCCTGCGCGACCTCGGACAGGGGTACCGGCCCACCCTGTGGTTCCGCATCAGTCCGACCTTTTAAACGAAGGGGGAGGTCCACGGGCCTCCCCCTTCAGAGGTCAATGCTTTCCGGTCGATCCAAAGCCTCCGCTTCCGCGTTCGGTCGCATCCAGCGAAGCACACTCCTCCCACACAACTCGTTCGTGGCGGGCTACTACCAGCTGCGCAATACGCTCGCCTCGCCGAATTACAAACGGCTCCGTACCCAGATTGATCAGCAGTACTTTGATCTCCCCGCGATAGTCAGCATCAATCGTACCTGGGCTGTTCAGCACGGTCACACCATGGCGGGCAGCCAGTCCACTACGCGGCCGCACCTGCCCTTCGTAACCAGGCGGCAGTGCAAGTACCAGGCCGGTTGGCACCAGTGTCCAGCGGCCGGGCTCCAGCACCAGCGGTTTATCTTCTGGAACAGCCGCCCGCAGATCCATGCCAGCACTGTAAGGTGTGGCATAAACGGGCAGCGCTAACCCTTCGGCATGAGGCAGCCGCTGCACAGGTACACGCAGCACCTCCGTTACGGCAACTGTTCTGGTTTCCATCATGTCCGTGCGGTGTTTAGTCTACCTGTCCCATCAAGCGTCGGACAGCCGGGCTTGCCAGCAGCGCAATCAGACCTGCTCCCCCTGTAATCATGGCCACGCTACGGAAAAGATCCACTGGCATCAGCGTCTCCAGCTGACCAGCCACCAGACCTGCAAACAGATTCCCCAGAGCAGCCGCGATGAACCAGACGCCCATCATCTGTCCTACGCGCCCCTGTGGGGCCAGCTTAGTGATCGACGACAAGCCCACCGGCGACAGACATAGCTCGCCCACCGTATGCAAGAAATACGTGACCACCAGCCAGGCGGGCGAGACCGGGTTCTCAGGCGTTGCATGGGCAGCGCCCCAGGAAAGCACAAAAAAGCCAGCCGCCAGCCCCAGCAGCCCCAGCGCAAATTTGACCGGAATGGACGGATTGGCATTGCGCCGTGCCAGCCAGGTCCAGAGCCAGCCAAAAATTGGCGCAAAGATGATGATAAACAGGGGATTAATGTTCTGGAGCATGCTGGCCGGCATCTCCCAACTTCCAAACTGGCGGTCCGTTAGGTCCCGTGCAAACAGGTTCAGCGACGAGCCGGCCTGCTCGAAGCCCGACCAGAATAGACCGGCCAGGATGACCAGCCACAGGATCACGAGCAGCCGGCGTTTTTCCAACGCCGTATGTCCTCCAAAGAAGAAAATATAGGCGAAAAACAGCAGGGTGATGATCACCACGCCCACCCCCAGACTCTGCGCCAGCGCTTCCAGCGAAAGCGGAAAGCGCCCCGTTGCCAGCAGATAACCACAGAAAACCACCACGGCGGCGGCGATCCCGGCGCCGGTGTAGAAACGCTGCGCCCGTCGCGCCAGCACCGTCTCGTCTTCGCCCGGCGCTGGCCGGAAGAGGCCAGCTTCTCCCAGATACTTCTCGCCCACCTTATAGGAGATCAGACCAGCCACCATGCCGATGCCTGCCAGAGAAAAGCCCAGGTGCCAGTTGTACCCTTCGCCCAGTAAACCACAGAGCGTGGGTCCCAGCACGGCGCCGATGTTAATGCCCATGTAGAAAATCGAGAAACCCGCATCTCGCCGGGCGCCTCCCTCCGGATACAACTCCCCGACAATCGTACTCACATTTGGCTTGAGCAACCCGGTGCCGACTACGATAAGTGCCAGCCCCAGAAAAAAGGTCAGATTTGTTGGAATCGCCATGGAGAAATGCCCCATGGCAATAATTACGCCACCCACAAAAATGGCCTTACGTTGTCCCCAGAGCTTATCGGCCAGCCATCCTCCAGGTAACGACAACACGTACACAAAGAACGTGTACAGGCCATAGATGGCCGTGGCTGTTCCTATGTCGAAACCCAATCCCGGGTTAGCGGCCGTCGTCGCCGTGGTCATGAACAGCACCAGGAGCGCTCGCATGCCGTAGTAGCTGAAACGCTCCCACAACTCTGTAAAAAACAGCGTAGCCAGCCCACGCGGATGCCCGAAAAACGTTTTCCCGTTCACGAGCGCCGACGCACTGGCCGCCGCCATGCCTTCGGACTTGCTATGCATGATTGCGATCCCACCGGTTGGTACAACATCCACTCATAGCGGTTAAGCTTAGCAAATCTTTCGGAAAAAAGTAAAGGAAAAGCCTGCGGATTCCTGTTTGAAACCAGAGCACGTGCGCTTTTTTAGAAGGTATTTCGTTATGAATTGCACCGATGTGGTCGTATATTCGCGCGGTTGTATAGCGTGTTCCGGGACTATCAGCCACAGCATAGCATCGCATGAGCAACCAGTACGGTCAACACTCTCCTACACCAAGCCGCGATCTACACGGCCCCCGCACACACACCTGTGGTGAACTGCGACGTACGCACATCGGCCAAGAAGTCGTACTCAAGGGCTGGGTGGACACGCGACGCGACCTGGGCGGGGTCATTTTTGTCGATCTACGCGATCGCTATGGTCTAACGCAGCTTGTCTTTTCTCCCCAGGACAATGAAGCAGCCTATCAGCTGGCAGACCGCCTGCGTAGCGAATATGTAATCTCCATCCGCGGAGTAGTACGCGAACGTACCCCGGACACGATCAATCCCAAGCTGGCAACTGGCGAAGTTGAAGTTCGCGTCCATGACCTGATTATTCTGAATACCTCCGAGCCACTGCCATTTCCGGTCTCTGCCCACGAGGAAAAGCGTACCGCTGCCAGCGAAGAGTTGCGCTTGAAGTATCGCTACCTCGACCTACGGCGTCCCGAACTGCAACGAAATCTGTGGCTTCGCCACCAGGTCTACCTGATTACGCGGCGCTATTTCGACGCCCATCAATTCATTGAGGTCGAAACCCCGGTGTTGACCAAGTCGACACCGGAAGGCGCTCGCGACTTCCTGGTGCCCAGCCGCCTGCACCCGGGCAAGTTCTATGCATTGCCCCAGTCGCCACAACTCTATAAACAGATTCTTATGGTGGCTGGACTGGATCGCTATTTCCAGATCGTCAAATGCTTCCGCGACGAAGATCTGCGCGCCGATCGCCAGCCCGAATTCACTCAGATCGATGTAGAGATGAGCTTTCCTACCGAAGCGCAAATCTTCGAACTTATCGAAGGGCTCATGCAGGCGATCTGGCAGGAAACGCTGGGGGTCGAACTGACGCGCCCCTTCCCACGCCTTTCCTACGACGAAGCCCTGCGTCGTTTCGGCTCCGATAAGCCGGATACTCGTTTTGGACTCGAACTACAGGAAGTCGGGCCCGTCTTTCGCGGCTCTGGCTTCCGCGTCTTCGAAAGTATCCTGGAACAGGGCGGCACCATTGTAGCCCTGGTCGTGCCAGGCATGGGCGATCAGGGCCGAGGCTACATGGACCGTCTGGATAAAGAGATCGTACGTAAACAAATCGGTGCCAGTGGGCTGGTTTATTTCAAGCTGCCTTCCGATGGAGGGCCAACCTATGCTTCGGTCAAAGCGCATGTGCTGGCGCCGGAGTATGTCGAACGTGCCGTGGCAGCGCTCGGTGCTCGCGCGGGCGATCTCGTGCTGTTGCTGGCCGGTCCCAGGCCGCAGGTGTACCTGCAGGCCGGTGCCCTGCGTTTACACATGGCGCGTGAGCTGAACCTGATCCCACCAGCCGACCGAACCCCCTGGCATTTCCTGTGGGTAACTGATTTTCCGCTGCTGGAATGGGATGAAGAGACCGGACGCTACTACGCAATGCATCACCCCTTTACCGCGCCCCATCCGGACGATCTGGACCGACTGGAGACCGAGCCCGACCGCGTACGTGCCCGTGCTTACGATCTGGTGCTCAATGGGAATGAGATCGGCGGTGGTTCGATCCGTATCCATCGGCCGGATATCCAGCGCCGCATGTTCCGCATCCTGGGTATCGATGAGACGGAAGCCGAACAACGCTTTGGCTTTCTCCTGACCGCCTTCCGTTACGGTGCTCCTCCACATGGTGGGATCGCCCTGGGATTGGATCGCATCGTCATGCTGCTGGCTGGCGCCGGCTCCCTTCGCGACGTTATCGCATTCCCCAAAACGCAACGTGGACAGGAGCTCATGTCGGACGCACCCGACGAGGTATCACCTGAACAACTTGAAGAGCTGAACATCCGCGTCGTTCTGCCCGAAACGGAAGCGTAAGGCTTCCGAGACGACCGAGCGACCTGCTATACCCCCTGCAGCGGACATGCAACCGGGGCGACCAGATAAACCGGCACGCTGCTCCCATAGAGATTGCTCCATCCGCAAGAAAGTTTGGTATCACGCCACGGTTCATCCCAAAGGCTATCCACCGAATTCCATCCAGATGTCCGCAAAGCGCTTTCACCCGTAAAGAGCGCATAGCAGACTTGCAAAACAGGCGACAACCCGGGATATTTTTCCGTAAAACTTGAACGCTACCCTCATGTTGCCCACCTGAAATATCAGGGACAATGCGACCTGCTTACAGCAGTGCTTTTCTGGAGTTGTTTGCCCGTCACTTCCGCTGGGAAGCCTGGGAACAGCTGATTCGCCAGCGCGGCTGGACCATCGATCGTCCCTATCGAAGCCGCCATCCGCTGTTTGCAGAAGTCATCTACCCGATCGACTACGGCTATGTGAACGGCACGCGCAGCAGCGACGGCGAACCCATCGATCTGTTTGTAGGCCACGGCGCTCACGGACTGGTAGGGGCCCTGCTGACCATCGACCGGCGCCGTGGCAAGCGAGAAGTCAAGCTGCTCTACAATTGTACCGCTGAAGAAGTCTATCTGGTCAACGGATTTATCAACTTCGACCGGCGGCTGCTGGAAGGCTTTCTGGTGCTACGCTACCCCATGTCGTCCCTGTGGAGCGACGTCGAATGAGCCGGAGGCCCGCCATCAGCAAACAGGCGTCGCACAAAACTGGGTAACGCAAAGGCAGCCCGGTGCAGCTCGACGTTATAGTAGCGCAGCCGATCCGCAAACGAAGCCAGCCGACGAGCAGCCTGCTCCGGATCGAAATCTACTACCGGATGTAACCGCTTGCTGGCCAGCGTGAACGACCAGAGTCCCATTGGATAGGTTGGAATATGGGCCAGGTACATGTGTACCTGAGCAAACATTCGCCCCAGCATTGCATGGGCTGCCTGAATGGAGGCCTGAAAGGTATGGTCGAAAGGAGACTCACTCTGGGTCACCAATATCCCTTCATCCGTCAGAATACGGGCACAATCTCGATAAAACGATTCCCCAAAGAGTCCCTCGGCGAAATTTACCGGATCGGTTGAGTCGACGATGATCAGATCATACCAGGCATCCGCAGCTCCCTGCACAAAAGCCACGCCATCAGCTACATGCAGACGAGCCCGCGGATCCTCGAAGGCAACGCTGAGCTCTGGAAAGCACGTACGCGCCGCCTCAATGACGACCTCGTCGATCTCTACCAGATCCACCTGTTCGATTTCCGCGTAGCGCAACACCTCACGCAACGTGCCCCCATCGCCGCCACCCACAATCAGTACGCGTCGTGGCCGAGGCAACAGGCACAGCGCCGGGTGCGCGATCATTTCGTGATAAACAAATTCATCACGCTCGGTGAGCATGACCAGCCCATCGAGCGTAAGGACCCGTCCAAAGGCATCGGTCTGCAACACCTGCACATGCTGATAGGCACTCTGACGGTTAAACAGGATGCGCTCGACTCCGAACGTGAGGCCGGTTCGCTCCTGCCAGAATTCCGTATACTGGAGCTGATGTTGCTTGGGTGCAGCCATCATACTTCTGCAATATAAAAGGAAAGCGGCATGATGCACTTCCTGGCTGGAAGCTACACCATGCCGCTGCACTTTCCGAAGGAAGACCGCATCAATTCAGGCGGCGGCTGCCTCCTCAAGCACGGGCTTATGGGGCACCCGCTCCGGGAAAAGTCCCCGCTTAAGCTCCATGCTCGAGACACTCCGTGCCCTAAACCGCTCCTCCAGGTACTTCTGAATGACCCAGGGATCAATGGTCTCGCCGCATGTAAAAATGTCGACGGCCGCATAGCCATGCTCCGGCCAGGTATGGATGGCTACATGCGACTCAGCAATAACTACGACGCCACTGACGCCGTGGGGACTAAACGAGTGAAACGTGTCGGTGATGACGGTGGCACGGGACCGACGAGCGCCCTCAATCAAGATTTCCCGGATCAGGGCCTCGTTGTTGAGCACCTCTCGGTCGCAGTCATAGAACTCGACCAAGATCTGCCTTCCGAGTGCTTCCATTGGCTACCCTCCTTTTGTTTTGCACCCCCCGTCTGCCACAAACGGGGAAACATTGTATGGTGAACAATTAATGCCCCCATTCGGAGGCACCCCATACAACCGCAGTCCTGGTGAGCGAAGGGTAGGAGGACGCCGGAAGACGTTAGGCCACGCTACAGACGCGTCCTCTTTCGCTTACAAACTCACCAGCCGCTAGCGCATCACGAGTCCATCCTGAATTACAGGATGTCTCGTGAAAAAACGCATTCAAAGAACGCGGGCATTGCGGTTCAGGATTGTACCTGGTGGCAGCAGGCCTTTTCCCGAAGGAGACTCCACAGTACCAAAACTAAGCAGCAGAACGATGTTTGTAAAACCCGGTTTTCTCCGACTTTATTTTTTCACAAATCCCCTCCTTACCGGGGGGCCAATGAACGAGCCCCCTGCCCCAGGGTTCCATTTAGAAAGCGCTTGTCTCCCTCACCAGGCCGGGCTTTTAATAGTTTTTTACGATGTGATCCGCCCTCTCAATCAGATCTGCTCGAAACTCTTCTGACAACTGAGCGTTGCTCGTTCCAAACTGAACATTGACGAGCCCAACGGCAGTCCTTATCTTTCATTCTGTGCAGGTTTAACCACCACGTGCTATGACGCATCGGCCAACCACACCGGCAGCGTGGTACTTTGGGCCTTTCCAGACCACGGCCATGCTACAGGTGGCGGGTCGATGTCGTTGTATGTGTTGATCGCCTTTCTGGCTGTTCCGGTCTACGAGCGCACGCCTACCATCTAAGTTGTAAGGGCGACAAGTAGCCCTACTGCATTCAGGCAGTGCTCCTGTGTCTCGCAGACCGGCGGTTGTGAGGGCTTGCTATCTCCTGCTGTCCCCGATCGTAACCAGTGTTTTTGTCCGCTTCCCTTGTTCACCAAAGCCTGGTCGCGCTATGTCTGGCTCAAGAACTTTTGTCCGCTACGGCCGACGCACCCAGGAACTCACCTGGGAACTGGTACTCAAGCGCAACAGCATTGAGCGCCTCAAACAGGAGCGTCCTCCGCTGCGCGTTATCGAAGAGCTACCGGAGCTGATTGCACGCGGCTACGAAGCGATTCCTGAAGAAGATATTGTCCGCCTGTACTGGTACGGCATTGCGCACGACAAGCCCAAAGTGGGCACGTTCATGGTGCGCATCAAGGTACCGGGTGGCTTACTTCGACCAGATCAACTTCGGGCCATCGGTGAGATTGCCGGGCGTTACGGCCGCGATTACGGCGAGCTGACCACACGCCAGGGCATTCAGCTCCACTGGGTAGCCATGGAAAAACTGCCCGAAGTACTGGAAGCCATCGCTCAGGCTGGACTGACCACCGTGGGTGCCGAAGGCGATACAGTACGGAATATTACCAGCTGCCCGGTCAACGGGATTAATCCAGACGAGTTGTTTGACGTCCGCCCGGTCATTGAAGCAGCCGCTCGCTTTTTCTGGGGGAACCCCGACTATTCCAACCTGCCTCGTAAGCACAAATTCACGATCAGCAGCTGCCCCCATCAGTGCAACGCTCCGGAAATTCACGACATCGCACTCATCGGCGTCTTGAAGGACAGACGGCCGGGCTTTGCTGTCAGGGTAGGCGGTGGCCTGTCGGCCACCCCACGTCTGGCCCGTGATCTGGGGGTGTTTGTACCGGTAGACGAAGCCGTTGAAGTGCTGGCCGCCATTACCGATGTCTGGCAACACAACCTGCGCTACCGTCTGAGCCGCGCCAAGTCGCGCATCAAATTCCTGGTAGACGACTACGGTCCAGAAGGCGTACGCGAAATGGTTGAGGCACGGTTGGGACGCCGACTGGAAGACTTTCGGGCACCTGATCCTGTACCAGGCGGCAATCATCTGGGCATTCATCGGCAGAAACAGGAAGGCTTCTACTATGCAGGTTTTCCAGTGCCCTCAGGGCGGGTAACCGGCACGCAGCTGCGCCAGATCGCCGACCTTCTGGAAGCTGTCGGTGGCGACATCCGCTTTACACGTGAGCAGAACTTCATTCTGGGCAACATTCCGGAAGACCGACTCGCCTGGGTACTCAATCAGATGCGGGCCGTGGGCTTCCCTATCGAACGTCACCGACTCTACGGCAGCTCGACAGCCTGCACCAGCCACCAGTTCTGCAACTACTCCGTTGCTGAAACCAAGGAAAAGCTCGACGAAATCATCGCTGAACTGGAAGCCCATTACGGTGAGGAGATCCAGCAGCTGACCATTTACATGGATGGCTGCCCACACGCCTGCGCTCATCACTGGGTAGGCGACATCGGGTTGCAGGGCACGCGCACAGCCGGTCCCGATGGTACCAAAGTTGAAGCTTACGACGTGACACTACGGGGGGGGCTGGGCCGGCATGCTGCCATCGGTCGTCCCATTCTGCGCCGCATCCCTTCTGCAGAAATCAGCCAGGCAATCGTCCGGCTGGTAGGCGCCTGGCTACAGGAGCGCCGCCGCCTGGGTGATCACTACACGTTTCAGGCCTTCTGCGAAGCCCACACGAATGAAGAGCTGCAGGCCATTGCACTGGGCGAAGTCTCGGCCAAAGAAGTAGAAGCAACCGAGGTGGTGCGCATTCGCATTCCTGGTCCCCTGCTGGAGTTGACCGAGGGCAGCGACCTCATTGAGGTCAAGGCCCCGACTGTGCGCATTGCGCTGGAGCAGGCCGGCCGCCGCTATCCCCACTTAAAAGCGACCGTGCTCACTCCTGACGGCCAGCTCAGCGAAGCCTTTAACCTCTATGTGAACGAAGAGGACATCCAAGGCCTGCAGGGGCTCGACACCCCACTTAAGCCAGGTGACGAGCTGCTCATCCTCATGGCAATGTCCGGTGGTTAAGTCGTTCACTCAACCCGTATGTGACCATGGCACGCCAACCGCTGTTTGACGATCTGGAAATCGGTGAAATCGCGCTGCAACTGGACGACCAGGAGCCCGAAGACGTGATTGCCTGGGCACTGGAAACTTTCGATGAAGATCGTATCGCCATCGTTACAGCGCTTCAGGCCGACGGCATGGTGATCCTGGACATGGCCTACCGGATGAAACCCAACATCCGGGTGATCACCATTGACACGGGACGTCTCCCCCAGGCCACCTACGACTTCTACGAACAGGTACGCGCGCGCTATCCAGAAGCACGCTTCGAGGCACGCTTTCCCGACTATCGGGAGGTAGAAGAAATGGTGCGCCGCCACGGCATCAACCTGTTTTATCGGTCAGTACCTCTGCGCCTGCTCTGCTGCCACGTGCGTAAAGTACGGCCACTCATTCGTGCACTGAACCAGCTCGATGCCTGGTTTACCGGCCTGCGCCGCGACCAGTGGGCCTCACGGGCTGCCATCCGTAAAGTGGAGATCGACCACGACCACGACGGCGTGATCAAGATCAACCCCCTGGCCGACTGGACCAAGGAAGACGTGTGGGCCTACATCGAAGCATGCGACGTGCCCATACATCCACTTTACGCGGAAGGCTACACAAGCATTGGCTGTGCCCCCTGCACCCGTCCAATCCAACCCGGCGAAGACGACCGCGCCGGCCGCTGGTGGTGGGAGACAAACGCACCCAAAGAATGTGGCATTCACTGCCCCATCGAAACGGGCGGTTTTGAGCACGAGATGGAAGCCATCATCGGGCACGGATCACCCAAAAACAACCATACCTCCTGAATTCAAAACGATCATGCCGTTGACCATTCCCGAAGAAGCCCGGGAGCCGCTGGTGCAGGAACTGACAAGTTTTGCTGCCTCAATGCCAGACCCGGAAACCCGCCATCTGTACCAGCGGCTCCTGGAAGCCGTCACTGCAGGCACAGTAGATGCGTCGCTGGACGAACCACTGGGACGCTTCCTGGAGGTGGCCCTCCAGACCGGACGCATCCGACAGCAACACGGCCCTCACGAAGAAAAAGCCTTACGGGCGCTGTATCACCAGACGCAACGCGGACGCCAGATTCTGGCCGCCGTCCAACAGGCTAACAAGGCACTCCGTGCTCTCCAGGGGCACACACTCCGTGAACTGACCTTTACCCCCCTGAATCCTGGTACTTACCGCCTCACCCTTGGTACCGATCAGGTGCGTCTAACCCTGGAAATCAACGCGCAGGGCGTCTGGGTCGAGAACCTGGTCGTGGGATAAACATGCAGGCATTCCTTACATACAAATCACGACCGTAGCTCCAAAACCAGACGTGAGCTGAGCGAGCAAACTCATGAGACCGTACGCCTGCCCCGTGACGGCATGGATTCTCCTGCCCAGATCGACGTCTTTCTGGTTGCCCAACAGGCCGGAGAGAAACGGCCGACGAAAACAGAGGCTCGGGCCTCAAGCCATCTGTGCAGGCTGCCCGCCCATCCGGCCACAGTTACTGAACCTGCCGCCCCCAGACATGCTCCGCGGTAGCGAAATGTGCAGTTCGGGCTATTGCGCTGAGCGCAGCCGGTCAGCCTGCCGTACTCTCTGGAACGTACAACGCACCCCGAAATAGAGCGTCACGCCGACCGACCAGGCACCAGCTCGAAATGCCGGGCACGAGTCAACATGCCCACGCTTTGATCCACCTGGCATGTGCTGCCTGTGGGCAGCAGCTTAAGCTACACGCAGCGCTCAATACGACAGCTTCCCAATAGGAGGCAGCTCCTTGCCATTACAAGTACCTGCATCGAAGGCGGTTGGTTGTCCACCAATGCTGCCCGGTAGGTGGCCGGCACAGGACATCGAAGGAGCTATTGCATACCAGCTCGCATGCGCCTGTAGCTGGTAGACGAAACAGCTGCCCCGCGCTATCAAAACCCTGCCAGGAGCTTTACCGGAACAGACGGAACTGACGTATCACTCCGCCTGCTGTTCTTCACGCCACAATCGCCCGAAGTGTTTGGAGAGTCAGCCTCCCCGTTGGTATCCTATCCTGCCAGCAGCTGATGCGCTGCTTCGCCTGAGCAGCGCGACCGACTGCGTTGCTGGAACGCTGGCGTATCTCCTACTTGCTATCAGAAAGACGCTCCAACCATTCCGCTACAGGCTGGAAGCCGCGCATTCTCTGAACGCCATCTTTTTGATGGGCTCATTACCCTTACCCTTCAGCCACCACCTGGCGACAGAAGGACAGGATCAGCCGCAGGTGCACATGCAACATGGGCACGAGCTTCAGGCGCTCCATCCGTTCCTGCGGAAGCTCTGGCAGGCCCGGTGGGCTGATGCGTCCCATCCATAACGCCATCTTTTCTCGCAGCATCTGTTCTCCTGGAAACTGACCGGCCGGCAAATGTGCCTCATAAAAAGCCTGCTTTCGCTGAAGTCGCTCATATATCTCACGACCTGCTTCCTCCAACCACGTCACCTCCTTCTGACTCAGCAACAGACCGCCCAGTAGATAGTCGCGGTAGGTAAACGGTAATGCCATAAGCGCCGGCGGCACTGCCCGGACCAAGGCTGGCTTCTCCCGTAAACCCACTTCGGCAGCACGCGCCGTGGCTGTAGCGGCCAGACAAAGTGTTTCTTCAGCCACCAGCTCCGGATCGGCCATCTCCACCGCTTCAAGAACACGACCGATGAGGTCCTGCACAACGCTCAATACGCCGGTCGTAGCAAAGACCGCTACACGTACCGCCTGTTCTGAAGCATCCATCAGGTTCATCGGTAACGTTTATGGATTTCTGGACCTGGAGCGGTACATACTTTGCTGCGCCTCTTCGGTGCCCTGTGACCTGCCTTCATGTAGTAATGTCCGCTTTACAACCTGCCGCCCAAGAAGAGCTCGCCGCACTCCTGGACAGCCTGGAAATTGCGCTGCTGAACCTGGAAAACGGATCACCACAGGCAACCGTGACCGGTCTGCGCCTGCTGGTACGTGCTGCACAACTGTTAGGGTCTTTTACCCACCTACCTGAAGTCCAACGGCTGCAGCAGGAAATTCAGCACTTAATTGCACAGCCAGAGACGCTTCATCCCCAGCATGTACGGCAGGCTCTTCAAGAAGCGCATCAGGTACTGGAAGCGCTGGCCCAACAGCTACCAGGCCTCCAGGTTCGCCTTCTGATTGTGGAGCCCGATGATGGTCTGGCCGATCTGCTTACCACCATGCTACAAACAGCTTACCGCGATATTAGCGTGGTACACACCGCGGACGAGGCCAAACAATTTCTGGAGAAAACACCAGTCCACCTGATCATCACCGAACTGCTTTTGCCTGATCTGGACGGGCGTTCGCTGCTCCTCTGGATTCGGCGTCATCCGCCTACCGCCCAGACACCGATACTCATCCTATCAGACCGTATCTCTTCAGCTGTAAAGGCCGAATGCTATGCATTAGGCGCCGATGATGTACTGGAAAAGCCATTCGATCCGGCCGAAGTGTCACTGGTGGTGGCCTCGATGCTTCAGCGGGCCATGGTACGCCATCCGGGGGATCCCCTTACGGGACTGCCCGGTCGCGCTTATCTGGAAGAGACCTTCGCCCGCCTTGTACAGCTGCACCGACAGACCGGGTCCCCTTTCTGTGTGGCCTGCATTGAGCTGGATAATCTGACAGCGCTCAATCAACGCTATGGGCAACACGTAAGCGACGAGGTGATCCGTCAGACAGCCTGGCAGCTGGTCCGCATGCTTCGCGCCGGGGACATCCTGGGTCGTTGGGACACTGATACCTTCTGCATCCTGCTACCCGACGCCTCAGAAACGCAGGCACGTATGCTCCTGGAACAGGCTTTAGAAGCACTCCAGACCGAACCTATGCTGGTGGACACCAATGCACCACCGGTTTCATTCTCGGCCTGCATCGTGCCTATCGGGCAGACTGCGCCTCCTTCGCTGGCAACTTTGATCCAGCAAGCCCAGCAATGTCTCAAAAAGGGAGATAAAGGCGGAAAAATTTACTCGTTGCGGGCAAACATTGACACCCAACCTCACATCCTGCTGGTAGAAGATGATCCAGCCATTGCTACCCTGATTCAGATCCGGCTACAACGAGATGGGTACAAGGTAACTCACTTTGCCAACGGACGCGAAGCGGCCGAATGGGCCCAGACGCACATCGCCGACCTGGTTATTCTGGACGTCAAGTTGCCCGGTATGGATGGGTTTGAACTGCTGGCCCATCTTCGTCAACTCCCCTCCTATTCCGCCGTGCCGATTATGATGCTGACCAGCTTGAGTCAGGAGCAGCATATTGTGCGAGGATTCGAGCTGGGGGCCGACGATTACATCGTCAAGCCTTTTTCGCCGGTGGAATTAAGCGCCCGTGTGCGCCGCCTGTTGCAACGTCAAGCACCGCAATTGGCCGTCGTTTAAGAGTCCGATGCTGGAAACCATTGGCCAGAAGCTGCTGGAGCTTACCTTTGGCGACCGTCTGTTTCGTGCGGCGCTACTTACACTGTATGGCCTCATTGCAATCACGGGCTTACTCATTATCGCTACTGTATTGCTTCGATGGCATAACGATCGCCAGCAACGGCGGCAGCAACAGCGCGAAGCCCGCTGGCGTCCGCTGCTCATGGCCGTCCTGACCGGCCAGCAACCTCCCACGGCACTCTGGAATCAGGTAGCGCCTAACGAAGCGCTGGATTTTTGCGCCTTTGTGTATCGATTTGCCCGGCGTGTTCGCGGTAGCGAACTGGCGACGTTACATGCCCTGGTAGCCCCCTACCTCCCCCGATTGCAGGCTCAGCTATTTCGCGGGAGTCCCGAAAAACGGGCCTATCGCCTCCAGTTGTTAGGCGTCCTGGGCCAGGGAGCGTATACACAGCCCCTGATTCAAGCCCTGGATGACCCGGCGCCACTGGTGGTGCTGGTAGCCTTTCACCAGCTGGCACGCCCGGAGCATGCGCACCTGGCCGAGCTCCTCGTTGATCGTCTGGAACGGCTACAGCAAATCGCTCCAAGTCTGCTGGCCTCCCTGTTGGCCCAGCTCGGATTTGAGGCCCTGCCAGCACTTCGTACCGCCCTCTTGGATGCCTCACGACCGGCCTGGATTCGTGCTATCCTGGCCGAAGCTTTAAGCCGGCTGAACGATCCCCACAGCGCTTATCTGGCCGCCCAGCTGCTGCGACAGAAGACCCTGCCACCTGAACTAACGCAGGCGTTGCTTCGCCTGATCGCCCATGCCGGGACTTCCACCCAGCAAGCTGCCATTCTTCCGTACCTGCAGCATCCTAATGCAGCCATTCGAATGGAAGCTGTCCGCGCACTGGGCGCCATCGGCGATGAGCAACACCTGGCCATCCTGGCCCGGTCTCTCTCTGATTCTTCACCCTGGGTAGCCCTGACAGCCGCACGAGCTCTAAAGCGGCGCGGAGCCCTGCATCTGCTACAAGAAGCTGCCCGGCATCCACGGCTTCGTACCCTGAGTGAACAGGTACTGAACGAACCACCCATCCTTGATGCATAGCCATGGCACAGCTCTTACCCATCCTGGCCATCTATCAGCTGTTCGTGTTGATCTACTTTATCCTGCTCAACACGTATTATTTTGCTACCAGTCTGTTTGCCTTTATTGCCCTTCATCGATACAGCCGCCGCCTTGCCTCCATTGACGTCGATGATCTGATAGCAAAGGCCGGTGCGCCTCCGGTCACGATTATTGTCCCCACCTACAACGAAGCGACCACAATCTGCGACGCTGTCCGCTCCTTACTTACCCTGCGCTACCCTTCGTACGAAATTCTTCTGGTCAACGATGGCTCCACCGATCAAACGCTTGAAGTCCTGAAGCGCACCTACCAGCTGCAGCCGGCTCCCCGTTTCCCCATGGCAACCATTCAGACAGCACCAGTGCGGGGAGTCTATCAGAGCCGCCTTCATCCTCATCTATGGGTGATCGACAAAGAAAACGGCAAACGGGCGGATGCCATCAATGCGGGCATTAACTATTGTCGTACCCCTTTGCTGTGCATTGTCGATGCCGATGGACTCATCGAACCCGAAGCTCTCATGCGCATCGTACGTCCGTTTCTGGAAGATGCGCGCACAGTCGCTTCTGGCGGCATCATTCGCGTAGTCAATGGATGCCGGGTAAAAGATGGACTGGTTCAGGAGGTGCGACTCCCACGCAACTGGCTGGTTCGCTTTCAGGTAGTTGAATACCTGCGATCGTTTCTGGCCGGACGTGTGGGATGGGACGCCCTCCATATTATGCTGTTGATCTCCGGGGCCTTCGGCCTGTTTCGTCGCGACCTGGTGGTCGCTGTAGGCGGACTGGCGCCCGACAGCATTGGCGAAGATTTTGAATTGACCGTACGCATCCACCGCTACTGTCGCGAAAACCGCATCCCCTATGCCATTCATTTTGTCCCGGATCCGGTAGCCTGGACCGAAGTGCCCAACACACTGGCGGTGCTGGAACGCCAGCGGAATCGCTGGCAACGCGGCCTTATCGATACGCTGCGCCGTCATATTCGGCTGTTGCTTAATCCCCGCTATGGTCGCATCGGTCTGGTCGCATATCCGTATTTCTTCTTTTTTGAGATGCTGGGACCGTTTGTGGAATTTACGGGCTACCTGGTGCTGGCACTGCTTTTCGTGCTGGACCTGGCCTCGCCTGCCTATTTCTGGCTTTTCCTCATGGTAGCGCTTTTGTTTGGAGCTACCCTGTCCATTACCGCTGTCGGCCTGGAAGAATTGTCGTTCCGTCGATACACACGCTTGCAGGATCTGATCTGGCTGCTGCTATGCTCTTTTCTGGAGAATCTTGGATACCGCCAGTTGATCACCTATTTCCGCATTCGAGGCACCATTGCCTATTTGCGCGGACAGACAGGATGGGGCACCATGGAACGTAAAGGCTTTCAAAAGGGATAAGCCATGCGGTTGTTAGGTATTGCACTGCTCGGATGTTTTATGCTGACACGACCGGCCGTCGCTCAGTCCGAAAGACCCTGGGGGTTCACCAGTTTTTACACTTACGAAGCGCTTGATGGCCGCCGGCCGGCCTGGCATCTGCTCCATCTCGGCGTGCAACATTACTTTTCCCCCCAGCTGACCTTGATGGCCGAAGTGGCAATGCACCAGCGCTTCAACCGCCGCGATGCTGCCCTCGCGCTTGAAGGATGGGCCACCCTATGGTATGGGGCTTATGGAAATGTGCGGTTGCAGTATGTTCCCCATGCCCGATTTTTACCCCGCGTAGAAGGCTATGTGGAGCTTTATCAAGGCATTGGTGCCTGGGAACTGGCTATCTCTTTTCGTCCCCGTTTCTTTACGGGAGAGACGGTACCCACGCTGGGGTTGGCAATGGCCCGCTACGAAGGCAACTGGTACCTGCGCACGCGTATGCTGCTAACAGCGCTGGCCGGCCATGTGAACTGGACACAGAGCTTCAGGGCACGATACTACTGGAACCCTCCATTGGCCTACGTTGACCTCCAGTTCGGCTATGGCCGGGGGGTAGAAATTGTCGACGTGGGCCCGGTGCTGCGGGCTGTCCGTACCTATTTCGCGGCGGTGCGGCTGCAGCGGTTCATTACGCGCACGGTAGGATTATCGATCGGGTTTAGCTATAGTGACGACGACCTGTTCATACGCCGAGGCATCTCGATGGGATTGTTTCAGCGCTGGTAACGCTTCAGACGCTTTCGTCTTCCTCCTGAGTAGCCCCCCCGATGGCCTTACGCATCTCAGTGTCGGCCTGGATGTTACGCAGATTGTAGTAGTCGAGCACACCCAGGTTGCCTTTGCGCAATGCTTCAGCGATGGCTTTAGGGATCTCGGCTTCAGCCTCGACCACTCTGGCTCGCATCTCCTGCACCAGTGCCCGCATTTCCTGCTCGCGTGCCACAGCAGCTGCTCGCCGCTCTTCGGCCTTAGCCCGCGCCACTCGTAGGTCCGCCTCGGCCTGATCGGTTTGCAGCTTGGCGCCAATGTTTTCGCCGACGTCCACATCAGCAATATCAATCGACAAAATCTCGAAAGCCGTGCCTGCATCCAGCCCTTTTTCAAGCACGGTCTTCGAAATACGATCGGGGTTTTCCAGGACTTCCTTGTGGGTTTCTGCCGACCCGATCGTCGACACAATGCCTTCGCCTACACGGGCAATGATGGTGTCCTCCCCGGCTCCCCCTACCAGCCGTTCGATATCAGCGCGTACGGTCACACGCGCAATCGCCCGCACCTGGATGCCATCTTTGGCCACGGCAGACACCGGGGGCGTTTCAATCACTTTCGGGTTAACCGACACCTGCACCGCTTCGTACACATCGCGCCCGGCCAGGTCGATGGCAGCTGCCTGCTCAAAGGTCAGATCAATGTTTGCCTTGTCCGCAGAAATAAGCGCATTGACTACCTTCTGCACGTTACCACCGGCCAGGTAGTGAGCTTCGAGCTGAGCTGTCTCCAGAGAGATCCCCGCCTTATGGGCTGTAATGAGCGGTTTGACGATCAGGTGCGGCGGAACCTTCCGCAAACGCATCCCCACCAGATCCCGCACCAGCTTGAGACGAACGCCGGAAAAATAGGCAGTTATCCAGAGGCCAACGGGCACAAAGTAGAAAAACAGCACCAGTCCGGCGCCAATAAGCACCAGCAGAATCAGACCGGAAGAGAACAGGATTTCCATGGCAATCTCCCGCAAAAAATTAGCCGCGTGGTGTTTTCAAGGTACCACACGGCATGTACGAGCGCAACCGGTTAAAGGTTGCTCTTAACGTGCCACCGTCTTCCGGTAGTCTCCGCTGGCACCGCCGGTTTTGGCCAGCAGTTGGATATCGGTGATAACGATTTCCTTTGAAAGTGACTTGCACATGTCATAGATAGTCAGCGCGGCAATCGAAACGGCCGTTAGCGCTTCCATTTCGACGCCGGTTGGACCGGTCGCTTTGGCGTAGGCGCGGATCTCAATGCTGTTGTTCTTTTCGTCTGGTCTCAGTTCCAGGTCGATGGCGGTCAGGTTTACATGATGGCAGAGTGGAATCAGTTGACTGGTCTGTTTGGCGCCCATGATGCCCGCAATCTGGGCCACTGTCAGCACATCGCCCTTACGCACTTCATGGGCCGTAATGGCCTGAAGCACCTCTGGCGGCACCACCACGCGTCCGCTGGCCACAGCCGTACGCACAGTCGGGCCCTTTGCCGAAACATCCACCATACGCACGCCACCTTCCGGATTCAGATGCGTCAGCGCATAGGCCGAAGTCTGCAACTCGTCGGTCATTGTTCAACAGTGGTTTGGTTGCGGGCTATAATGGCAGTATCGTCTCCGATTTCGGATCGGTAAACAGTTGCATGCCCGGGAAGTTCACAGCTCAGAAGGACACAGCGCAACCGCTTCAGGCGCCTGATAGACGCATTTCCCCCCGAAAAAGGTTGCAAGCACCCGCGTCTTCAGAATCTGTGGCGGAGGTACCGTCATGATGTCGTGTGAAAGCACCACGAAATCGGCGTACTTGCCCGGAGTCAGCGAACCCAGTTCGTGTTCCTGGAAGGCTGCATAAGCAGCGTCAAGCGTGAAGGCGCGGAGCGCTTCTTCGCGCGTCAACCGCTGCTCCGGATACCAGCCCCCTTCGGGCCAGCCTTCAGCATCCTGGCGTGTGATGGCCGCATAGAAGCCCAAGAGCGGGTTGGCAGATTCAACGGGAAAGTCCGAACCAAACGCCAGACGCACACCATGCTCCAGGAAAGTGCGCCAGGCGTAAGCGCCGCGCACACGCTCAGGGCCCAGCCGATCTTCGGCCCAGTACATATCGCTGGTAGCATGCGTAGGCTGCATCGAAGCGATCACGTCTAACTCGGCAAACCGCGCGAAATCCTCTGGCGCTACCACCTGCGCATGCTCCACCCGGTGGCGTCCTGACGTACGCCCCAGCGTCCGCAACGCTTTTTCGTAGGCGTCCAGCACCACCCGAACGCCCCGGTCGCCAATAGCATGCGTATTGACCTGAAAGCCACACGCCATGGCCCGCATCACCATCTCTGCAAACGGGCCGGACTCATAACGGAGCAACCCGCGATTCCCTGGATCATCACTGTAATCTGACGACAGGGCGGCTCCTCGACTGCCCAGTGCCCCGTCGATGTAAAACTTGACCGATCGAACCGTCAGCCGTCCTCCGTAATCCAGTAAAGGTCCCTGTGCACAAAAGTGATCGAAGGCTTCGCCAAAGCCATCCATCATCACGTAAAGACGAAGCGTCAACGTACCGTCATCGACAGCCTGCTGGTAACGTCGGATGGTTGCCAGACCGACGCCGGCATCGTGCACTCCTGTCAGTCCAAAACGATTTGCTTCGGCTACAGCTCGCCGTAAAGCTTCCTCCAGTTCGGCTTCAGTAGGAGGTGGAATATAGGAGGCGATCAGATCCATCGCTGCATCAATAAACACGCCTGTTGGACGCCCTTCGGCATCCCGCACGATATGTCCCCCTTCAGGGTCCGGAACGTCTTCGGTCAGCAATCGCGGATTTGCCCTGCGAATGGCGGCCGTGTTGGCCCAGGCAGCATGTCCATCAATACGTACCAGCCAGACCGGTCGCTCCGGAAAGACCGCATCCAGCATCTGCCGCGTGGGAAATTCCTTTACCGGCCAGTCATTTTGATCCCAGCCACGCCCCAGCAGCCAAGCCTCCTCGGGCAGCTGGCGTGCAAACGCCTGCAGACGTTCCAGGATTTCTTCGATCGAGCGCGTGCCGGTCAAATCGGCCCGCAGACGGCTCAACCCCAACCCCATCAGGTGAGCGTGCGCATCAATGAAGCCAGGTACAACTGCAAGCCCCTTCAGATCAATGCGCGGCGCTTCCGGGTAAGCCGCTGCAAGCTGGGCCGTGGTACCGACCATCAGGATGCGATCGCCCCGGATGGCCATTGCCTCGACCATCGGTTGCACGGCATCAACCGTATAGATGCGCCCGTTGATCAGGAGATAGTCGGCCTGTCCATGCACGGACATCGTTCCCAGCCCCCATAGACTCAGCATCAGCAAAAGCTTACGCATGGATTCCAGAAGGTTTGCGTTCGACCCAGAGGGTTACAGGTCCATCATTAACCAGGCGTACGCGCATCATAGCCCCAAAAACGCCCGTCGGCACTGGTCGCCCCAGCTCCTCCGAGAGCCGTTCGACAAAGTATCGGTAAAGCGGCTCGGCCTTTTCCGGCGGTGCCGATTCGGTAAACGAGGGTCGATGCCCGCGTGAGGCATCGCCGTACAGCGTAAATTGCGACACCACCAGTGCCGCACCTCCTGTGTCGCGCAGTGAACGATTCATTTTACCCGCCTCATCAGGAAAGATACGTAGGTTGGCACATTTGCGCGCCAACCAGTCGGCTTCTGCTTCTGTGTCGGCGCGATGTACGCCCAGCAAAATCAGTAATCCCGCGCCAATGGCACCGGTAATCTGCCCATCTACCTCCACCGAAGCTTCGGAAACACGCTGTACGAGAGCAACCATATTTATCCGGGTTCGTTAAGCCATGTTCGCAGAAAGGACAGAAATGCCCGTAGAGCCTGACCGCGATGGCTGATTCGGTTCTTCATTGCCAGGGGCATTTCGGCAAATGTCTGCGTATGCCCTTCCGGGACAAAAAGTGAATCGTACCCGAAGCCACCACTTCCCCGCTCCTCTTCCAGAATCCATCCCGAACAGACCCCCTCAAACAGATGCAACGTGTGCGCATCAGGTGCAAAAGCTAATACCGTTCGAAAACGAGCGCGGCGGTTTTTCACCCCCTGAAGACGCTGGAGCAGGAGTGCTCGGTTATCGGCATCCGTAGCCTTGGGTCCAGCAAAGCGTGCTGAATAGACACCGGGTTGTCCGCCCAGCGCCTCCACTTCGAGCCCCGTGTCGTCGGCCAGCGTTGGCAGCCCGGTAAATGCCTGCAGGGCTCTTGCCTTTCGGACCGCATTTCCTTCCAGCGTAGTGGCATCTTCCGGCACTTCAGGTGCCCCCGGAAAGTCGGAGGCTAACCGAAGCGTAACCGGCAAGTCGGCCAGCAGCGCCCGCAACTCCACGGCCTTACCCGGATTACGTGTCGCCAGCACCAGCGTTACAGCATGTGAAGATTTTTCCATGAACACCCAGCTAACTGTCTTTCAGGAGAGATTCTAAGGGGATCTGGCCGAAACCTCCAGACGCTTTGCTTGTTGCACCCGTGCCGCTTTTGTCAGCGGCGTTAATTTAACGAACGAAAACCTAAAACCAAACCAGAGGAGGTACCTTGGGACGCCCAGGCGTTGGTATTAAAGTTCGCGAAAACGAACCGATCGACCGCGTACTGCGCCGCTTCAAGCGCGCTGTCAATCGTAGTAAAATTCTGCGCGAGTATCGTCAGCACATGTTCTATATCAAACCTTCAGAACAGCGGCGCATTGAGCGCCAGAAGGCGTTGCGTAACGCCCGCCGACACTCGCAATCCTGAACAGGCGGGCTGGCATATGTAGCTCGGGCGACCTGCAAATGGTGGGTCGCTTTTTTGTTGAAGGGCAGCTCAGTATCGGTATCCCTGTACCTCCGCTGGCGTAGGGGTGACGCCCAGCCCCAGCGCAATGCGATTGACCAGATTGAAGTAGGCAACGATCAAGGTCAAATCCAGCAGATCCCGATCGGTCCAGCCCAATGCCCGCAGTCGTTGCAGGTCGGCTTTGGTGACCTGGTCCGGCGTGCGGGTCAGTTTAACAGCATGATCCAGCAGAGCCCGCGTACGCTCAGGTAGCGCCAGCTTTCGGTAGTCCTCAACAGCCTGCGCAACGCGCACTGGGTCTTTCCAGTAGGCGTTCAGGGCTTCAGCATGGTGCTGCACACAGTAGCCACAGTGGTTAGCCGCCGAAACCACCACAGCCACCAGCTCACGTTCCGCCCGCGACAGCCCTGAGTGCGTAAACATCACCTGGAGATACAGCGCCAGATGCGCACGAAGCGCTCCGGGATGCAGGCTCTGCACGGCCAAAATGTTTGCAATTTTACCTCGACGCTTTCGAATCTCTTCATAAAGAGCTTTTAACGCGCCGGTAGCGGCTTCCTCCGGAATTACCTCAATCCAGGCCATGGTCTTTTTCGGATTGTATTATACCGGGCACCTTCTGGTCGAGACACAGCCTATACGCATCGAAAAACCGTATCGCTCGTCATCCGTGGGTGCTGCGTATCTCTGAGAAGGCTCCCGGAACCCGCCTGTTACCCACAAACTTGCGAATGTCCTACAATAAAAAAGCGCTTCAAAGGAAGAGCTTTTGGTCTTGCCCCATCCAAAGAAATCCGCGAACCCTTCCTTTCTATTACTTTTTGGCCTTCACGGAATGTGGTAGCGTAGGCCATACGTGATGGCTATCAGCTGATTACCCTGAACGCGGTCAGCAAGACTACGCGTCGCCGATCATGCTGACAATCGCCTTATGGCTGGGGCCTGTTATGAAAAGAACATATAAAAAGAGGCGGCCCGTTGAGGCCGCCTGCTGTACTCAGGGCATGCCTCTTACAGAGCCAGCGCCGTCTGTACCACTTCCTCTTGCTCTACCTGATGGACTTTGGCACTACCGGTAGCCGGACTGGCACTGGCCGGGCGTCCCACATAGCGTACCCGCCGATTGCAATCCCCGTGCAGCGCCTCAAGTATTTCGTTGAGCCGCGGTTGCATGTAGAACCAGGCGCCCATGTTGGCCGGCTCTTCCTGCACCCAGACCACGTCGGTCACGTTACGATAGCGTTCCAGCTCGGCCTGAATGGCTGCTTTGGGAAACGGATAGAACTGCTCAACGCGCACCAGTCCGATCTGCCGCCGGAGCGTCTCGTTCTTCAACAGCACGGCCAGCAGATCGTAGTAGATCTTACCGCTGCAGAAGATGAGCCGGCGCGTCTCGGCCGGATCGGTCTCGGCTGGATAAATTTCGTGGAAGTGTCCGGCCCACAACTCTTCCGGAGTCGATACCGCCAGCGGATGGCGTAACAGACTCTTGGGCGTCATCAAAATAAGCGGCTTTTTAATAGGCATCCGCGCCTGCCGCCGCAGTATGTGGAAGTAGTTGGCCGGCGTTGTCAGGTTGCCGACAATCATGTTTTGCTGAGCGCACAGCTGCAGGAACCGCTCCAGACGGGCTGATGAATGTTCGGGTCCCTGTCCCTCATAACCGTGCGGTAACAGACAGACCAGACCGGACTGCTGGCCCCATTTTTCTTCGGCCGCCGAGACGAACTGGTCAAAGACGATCTGGGCCCCATTGGCGAAATCGCCAAATTGCGCCTCCCAGAGCACAAGCGTCTCGGGTGAGGCTACCGAGTAGCCGTACTCAAAGCCACACACGGCATACTCTGAAAGCAGGCTGTCATAAATCAGCAACTCTGCCTGCCCTTCGCGAATGTGGTTGAGCGGGATATATTCCTCGCCGCTTTCCTGATCGTAAAGTACAGCGTGTCGCTGACTGAAGGTGCCCCGTCGGGAATCCTGGCCGCTCAGGCGCACGGGAGTCCCTTCCAGCAACAGCGTTCCAAAAGCCAGCGCTTCGGCAAATGCCCAGTCAATCTTTTTCTCTTTGAAGAAGAGCGCTTCGCGCCGCTTGAATTGCCGTTCCAGCTTCGGGTGCACCCGCAAATCTGCAGGCAGATTGACCAGCGCGCGTACGACCGCTTCCAGATCTTCCTGCCGGGCAGCTGTCTCCACGACGGGCAAGGGGCCATCTTCTTCTGCCTTCTTTCGGAGCTGCTCGATTACTTCGCGAGGGTCACGCTCCTTCAGATTTTGGGTACGCTCAAATGCCTCCTGCAACCGCGCCTGGTAGTCATCAAGCATCTGTTCGGCTTCTTCGGGCTTCATGTCGCCCCGGCGCAGCAGCATTTCGGTGTAGAGCTTGCGCACCGAACGCTTCTGCGCAATCTTTTTATAAAGCAGCGGTTGGGTGTACATGGGCTCATCGGCCTCGTTATGGCCGTGGACGCGGTAGCAGACCAGGTCGATCACGACGTCCTTATTGAACACCTGCCGATAGTCGAGCGCCAGGCGTGCCACACGGACACAGGCTTCCGGGTCATCTCCGTTGACGTGGAAGATCGGCGCCTGGATCATTCGGGCGATGTCGGTGGCATAGGTGGAGCTACGTGCATCCGCTGGCGCTGTTGTAAAGCCGATCTGGTTGTTGACGACAATATGGATTGTGCCACCGGTCTTGTAGCCTCGAAGCTGACTCAGGTTGAGCGTCTCGGCCACCACGCCCTGTCCGGCAAAGGCGGCATCGCCATGAATCAAGATGGGGATGACTGCATCGTAGTAGTCTCCACCCGGTGCATCTGCCCGTTGCCGCTGAAGCTGATCCTGTTTGGCCCGCACCATGCCCTCCACGACTGGATCGACCGCCTCCAGGTGACTTGGATTAGACGCCAGCGTAATTTTGACCTCGTTTCCACTGGGCGAACGATGCACCCCCTTGGCCCCCAGGTGATACTTCACATCACCCGATCCCTGCGTCGTGTTCGGGTCGATGTTGCCTTCAAACTCGGAGAAGATCACCTCGTAGGGTTTCCCCAGAATGTTGGCCAGCACGTTCAGTCGGCCCCGGTGGGCCATGCCGATAACCACCTCGTCGACTTCCTGATCGGCCGCATCGGACAGAATCGCATCCAGAATGGGAATAAGCGACTCCGCTCCCTCCAGCGAAAAGCGCTTGTGCCCGATGTATTTGGTGTGCAGAAAGCGTTCAAACGCCTCGGCTGCGTTGAGCTTCTGCAGAATACGCCGCCGCATTTCGGGCGAAATCGGTTCGGCGGCTCGCACCGGTTCGATCCGCTCCTGCAGCCAGCGTCGCTCGGTCGGATCCGAGATGTGCATGTACTCAATGCCTACCTTGCGCGTGTAGGTCTGGCGCAGGATATCCAGGATTTCACGCAGCGGCGCAATGTCCTTCCCCCCCAGACCGCCGGTGACAAACTGGCGATCCAGATCCCAGATCGTCAGCCCATAGGTAGCCGGATCCAGCTCCGGATGATACTTCCATTCGTAGCCCAGCGGATTGATATCAGCCTGCAGGTGGCCCCGCACCCGATAGGCCCGGATGAGCTGCAGTACGGCCGCCTGCTTCTGGATCATCGTCAGCTCTTCGCCGTCCTGGAGCCCTCCCAACAATGGCGTTGTGTCTTTCGCCAGCCGATAAGGCTGGTAGGGAATGCCCAGATCGGCGAAAACCCGCTCATAGAACTCATGCTGCCCCTGCAGTAGCTCATCAATGTAGGCCAGGAAAGCGCCACTCTCGGCGCCCTGAATGACCCGATGGTCGTACGTGGACGTAATGGTCATCACCTGGGAAAGTCCCAGGCGGCTGAGCATCTCTGCGGGCAACGCTGCATACTCGGGCGGATAGCCGATTGCACCCACGCCCACGATTACGCCCTGGCCTGCCATCAGACGGGGCACGCTCATCACCGTCCCGATCATACCGGGGTTGGTGATGGTGGCCGTGGTCCCCTGAAAGTCCGACACGTCGAGCCGCCCCTCCCGTGCACGCGCGACAATATCGTTGTAGGCACCCAGGAACTGGGCAAAGTTCATGCGCTCGGCATGCTTGATATTGGGCACCATCAACATGCGTTTGCCGCGCCGTTCCAGATCGATGGCAATGCCCAGATTGATTGCCTTGGGCTGTACATGAATCGGCGTGCCGTTGTCCCGCCGGAACGTGGAGTGCATGTTCGGAAAAGCCTTGAGCGCCTGCACAATGGCCCAGGCAATCAGATGCGTGAATGATACCTTTTCCCCACCAACGTGCCGCTGATAGTCGTTAATAAGCGCCCGATTCTCGGCCAGCAGTCGCACCGAAACGGTTCGTACCGACGTGGCCGTCGGGACTTTTAAGCTGGCCTCCATATTTTCAACAATCCGAGCAGCCGGCCCGCGCAGCGGATGTTCCTCCACCTCTTCGGGCGGCAGCTCTACGACGGCTTCCTCCGGCGCAGCGCCATCACCACCAGGACGTGCCGCAGTCGGAGCAGCCGCCTCCCTGGCAGGGGGCACCGTCCGTGCCGCGACAAACGACTCACCTGGCTTGTAATCGGCAAAAAATTCCCGCCAGCTCTCACTGACACTTTCCGGATTTTCCAGGTATTGCCGGTAGAGCGCTTCGACGTATCCCGTATTAAAGCCCAGGGTGCTCACGGTTCAATCGACAGGATTGCTGTTGAGAAAAAACGCCAGCCGCAGTCGTAGCTCGAACGATGCGTCGGCAAGAAGGATTCCAATCAGCGAATCCGAGAAGGATTTTCCCAGATGGGCTCCAACAGTTCGTAGTCACCCCGGCCGGTCCGATCGACGAAGATGAAGCGACGCCCCAGTCGGTGGTAGTACCAGATTTCGAAAGGCTGCGATCCCTGACGACGTTCGATAAAGTCTGGCTCACCAAACAGTACAATGATATGTCCCCGGTCGGTCTGCCAGCCAGGCTTACGCCCGCTGAATTTTCGATTGGCCAGCGCTACGCGATAGTAAAACGCTTCCATTTGCTCATTGCGCGGCGTTCCGGGCGTGGGATCTCGTTTTCTCCAGAAAGCCAGAAACCGTTGCCAGCGTTCTTCCGGCGTCCTCCCCGCTTTGATGTAGGCAATATCCTTCTGTTTGGCAATATAGCGGAGCTGCTCAATGGCTTCGTCCAGATCCCGCACGTGCACCAGCAACTCGCTCCAAACCGCGGTAAACGGCTTTTCGACCACGGCCAGCTGCTTTCCATCAGCATCCAGCACACGCACCCGCAGCACATAGGGACCGGCTTCCAGGCCTTCACGTAGCGGAATGGTATGCATCTGTACAAGGCTACCGGCTGTTAGCGTTCTCCAGACTGCATGCTGATAAACCGTCCGGTACGCCTCCCCGCGTCCAATACCCAGTAATGGACCTACCAGGGGCCAGCCCCCACGTTTTTCGGGACGCACCAGTTCATGCACCAGTTGCACCCGCTGCGGCCGACGGACCGCGATCTCGTAGAACACCTGCAACATCGAACGCTCTGCCGATACGGTCGTCCCCACAAGCGGCGTTATCGTATGGTGCGTCGAATCGTAACGGGCTACCAGGAGCAGATCACCCACTGCAATCGGTGTATCGAAACTGCGTACCCGTACTTCCAACGTCCGCGTTATCAAACGCCGCGTAGCCTGATCTTCAAGCTGCACCGTAAATACATAACGTCCTGGCGCCAAGTAGAACGTATGCATCGAAAGATCTTCGGCCCCGCGACGACGCGTCCCCCCAAAATCTGCCACAGCTACTCGCTGCTGCCAACTCGCGCGTCGAACAAACTGCCGCTGTGCGGCACCTTCTAAGCGATAGATTTCAACCAGCAAGCTGTACGTCGCCCGAAACCCCTGATCTGCCTGTAAAAACTGCAGCGTCTGAAAAGGCACCGCTACATACAGATCCACCCGTGTCTGACCTGGCGGCGCTGCAGCCGGCACATTAATCACCTCCACATAGAAGGGCACCTCTGTCTGCGCATACGACGTAACGGCCAGCATCAGTACGCCGACCAACAAACAACTGCCCTTCCGCCAGGCCCTCAAGTTCATCGCTGTTGCATGTACGCCTACCCGTCTGTTATATGCAAACGATGCCTCACCGGCCGCTATTGTTTCGATTATCGTCGAAAACAGACGATCCTCATACAAAAGTTGTCCCAACGGTCAGGAACAGGCGGTCAACTGCACAGAAGGATGCTTGAACGGAAAAAAGCAGTACTCTTTCTGCCACTGGTTCGGCCCGTGTAGGTCAGACCAGCGCCTGCCCGAACAGGGCTTCAATAAAGGCACGTCGGTCGAAAACTTGCAAATCGTCAATTTTTTCACCTACGCCAATGTATTTGACAGGAATCTGAAATTCATGCGAAATGCCAATTACAATGCCCCCTTTAGCTGTGCCATCAAGCTTTGTCAACACCAGTCCGGTAACTTCGACGCTTCTGGTAAACTCCTCGGCCTGACGGATAGCATTCTGACCTGTTGACGCATCCAGCACAAGCAACACCTCGTGCGGCGCCGCTTCCACCTGACGCCCCATCACACGACGGATTTTGGCCAGTTCTTCCATCAGA
This sequence comes from Rhodothermus sp., assembly GCA_030950375.1. Taxonomy (GTDB): domain Bacteria; phylum Bacteroidota; class Rhodothermia; order Rhodothermales; family Rhodothermaceae; genus Rhodothermus. The sequence goes on from JAUZRN010000010.1 coordinate 97,724, forward strand.
CCGCCTTTGGTATGCAGGCGTCCGGCCGTATCAATGATGACAACATCCACGCCCCGGCTTTTGGCGGCGGCCAGTGTGTCGAACGCTACGGCTGCCGGATCAGCGCCCGGATGTTGTTTGATGAGCGGCACGCCAGCCCGCTTGGCCCAGATTTCAAGCTGTTCGATGGCCGCTGCCCGGAACGTATCGGCGGCCCCCAGCAACACACTTTTGCCCGCTTCGCGATAGCGATAGGCCAGCTTACCAATGGTGGTAGTCTTGCCCACGCCATTGACCCCCACCACCATAATCACATAGGGCTTATGGGGCAGCGGTGCCTCGAAGTCGACCGTACGATCCGGCGCATGATCCAGTAAGAGCTGGGCCATTTCATCGCGAATAATGGCATTCAGCTCCTTGGTAGAGACATATTTGTCACGTGCCACACGCGCCTCAACCCGCTGGATAATCTCTAACGTCGTTTTGACCCCTACGTCGCTGGTAATCAACAACTCTTCAAGCTGGTCCAGCACCTCATCGTCCACCTGATCCTTTCCGCGAATCAGGCGATCCAGCCTGCCCAGCAGGCTCATACGCGTCTTTTCCAATCCTTCTTCCAGTCGTTCCTGTTCTTTCTTACGAAAGCGATCCCAGAAACCCATTGGTTGTCCCTATTCAGGTTGAAGATGTAACCGCCGGATCTGAAAACACCGACCGTTTGAGCTCAGGTTGTCCGTACCAGGCCCGCACGAAACGTACCACGTAGCGCAGAAATGAATAGCTCAGGAGCACAATTGAACCCCAGAGCAGCACTCGAAATACCGGCGGATCGGCCTCCAGCAAGGCAGCCAGAATGGTCAGCGCCAGTACCGTTACAGCTACCTTGCCTGACCAGAGGCTCATATACACCCGACGCGTGCGATGTGCCAGCAAGGCTCCCCCCAGTACGATCAGGGCATCCCGCAACACGACAAACACGAAAAACCAGAGCGGTAGATCACCCCGCATTACCAGCGCCATCGATACCAGCCCTGCCGTTACTTTGTCTGCCAGGGGATCAAGCACCTTCCCCCAGTCCGAAACCGTATGCGACCAGCGAGCCACCCGTCCATCAAACCAGTCTGTCACGATAGCCAGTAGGGCCAGAGCCAACACCCATCGTAACGGCCCGTGCGTCAACACCAGATACGCCAGCGGAAAAGCCAGCACCAGCCGCAGCAGACTCAATGTATTGGGAATGGTCCAGAAGCGCCCCAGCGGCAATAGCCGTCCCTTCATCTCTGTGGTATCCTGCGCGGGCATGTAGGCTTCCTCTTATCTTGCGTGGATAGCGCGGAAACATACGCACCAACGCGCTTTAGGTTTGAAGCGCAGCGAGCAGATCGTATAGCGTACGTCCTGCCGCCGCCACTGGAACGCCCAGCATCTCTTCAGGCACGCCCTGACGATTGACCTGAAATGTCCAGTACCCATAGGCAGCTGCTCCGGCTACATCCCAGCCATTGGCCGAAACAAAACCAATGGCCGTACGGGGCAGCTTCAACGCAACTTCGACCAGCGCATAGACATGGGGATGTGGCTTGAAAACGCGTACCGCATCGGCACTAAACACCTGAACCAGATAGCGATCCAGTGCATGCTGTTCAAGCAAAGCCTGTAGCTGCATAGCCGTGCCATTTGAGAGAACAACCAGCGTGTACCTCTTGACAAGCTGGTGAAGTACATCAGGCACTTCTGGAAACGGCCGCAACGTGCGATATGCCTGCAGCAACCGGCCGTGATTTTCCGGTGTCAGGCTCAGACTCAACGATGCGGCGGCATAACGCAGGGCCTCGTCGGTCACCTGCTCAAAGTCGGCATACCGACCCATCAGGCTCCGTAGCCAGGTATATTCGAGCTGCTTCTGGCGCCAGCGCCGGCTGAGCTCGGCCCCATAGCCTGGAAAAATGGCTTCACAAACTTTTTCGACCGACTGCACATCGAAAAGCGTCCCGAATGCATCGAACACCAGTGCCTTCAGGGTCTGCATCGCTCGTGCCATTCTATTCCGACGAAGGGGCGTGTACCTGCTCGAAGAGGGCCGTCAGCACAGCCCGTTCGGCGTCGTCGAGCATATGCTGGCGGCGTGCCATAACGGCCTCAGCCACCTGTAATGCTTTCTCCAGCCGAAAGGGTACATAGCCCCCGGCCGGCGATCCCCAGGAAAACGACGACACATACCGGGCATGAAAGCCTGGGCCGTACAGATTGCAACTGACCCCCACCACGGTGCCCGTGTTGAAGGTGGTGCCGATACTGGTTTTAGTATGATCCCCCATGAACAGTCCCAGAAACTGACGACCGGTTGGTTCAAAAGTCCCCAGGGCCTCATTGTACAGCGTCACCGGGCCGTAATCGTTGCGCAAATTCGAGCAAGTGGTACCAGCGCCCAAGTTGCACCAGCGGCCGATGTAGGCGTGCCCCAGAAAGCCATCATGTGCCTTATTGGAATAGCTGTGCACAATGCTGGTGTGCACTTCGCCACCCAGCTTGACCCATGGCCCTACTACACAATTGCGCAGACGTGCCCCAACCCGCACTTCTGCTCGCTCACCCACAGCCACTGGACCTACCAGTACCGCTCCTTCCGAGACCACCGCACCTGGCCCTATGTAGATCGGACCCTCGCTGGCATTGAGAATCGCACCGGCCCGAATCGTTGCACCAGACGCCAGATGGATTTGCTCACGGGCTACCAGTACCGCGCCCGGCTGCACCACAGCCTGGCCGTCGGTGGCCTCCGGCCGTTCCCAGGTGGCTCGATCCGTTGCGAACGCCTGTTCCATCCAGTCAATCAGGTGCCAGAGCCGCCCAACGAGAGGCACTCCCTCTACCCTTTCTTCGGGCAGCTCGTCCAAGTAATCGGGCGCCAGCAACGCCCCGGGCAAGGGACACGCATGCCCTTCCGGGAGCCAGGCGGCTACCATCACGCCGTCTTGCATGAAGCGGCGGGCTGGTTCGCGGTCGGTTGCCGCCCGGCGAATGCGCGTCAGCACCTCGCCGGGCTCGGCCAACGCTCGACCGTTCCACAGCAATACCCCCCCGTCTATCTGCGCCGGATTCACTGGCAGACGATAAAGCCGCACAGCCACAGGCGCTATAGTGGCTCGGGCATGCAGACAGACAGCCGGCGGCTGCAACGCCCATATCGCCCGTTCCAGCAGGGTGGGCAGCCCCAACCGCAAATCGTAAACGGGCCGCGTATGCACCAGCGGCGCTAAATGGATGGTTTCATGATCTTCAAAAACACAGAGCTTCCAGGACATGGCTTCAAGCTTCCTTGGAAAACCGGCTGCTTCTGCGACAAGATACGAAATGCCTGCCTGTGGACCGTCCCCAAATAGGCGAGCAGATGCCGAATGCTCTACAGGCCGCTGTCCGACTTTCCCCGGGCATTTAGTAGCCCAACAGGTGCCGTAAATTGAGCACCACGCCCAGCTCTGGACCACCCCCCACCAGATCGACGCCCCCGATCAACACAATCGGATCGGCCCGAAACACCAGCGCCGGCACCACAACAGGCCACGTTGCACGGTCGCCCCGATGTTCCCACCAACGCACCCCAATGGCCAAGGCCGGCTGTAGCCGTGACGTTAACCATCCGGAGAAGCCCAACAGACGCACGGACAGCTCTTCCGGCGCAGTACGCGAACGCTCCAGCACCGCCTCGTTCATACTCACCTGCAGCAGCACCCCCCAGTCAGGACGTAATATTCCCCCCGTCAAACCAATCGGCGTGCGCCGCAGATTACCGGCATATCCCAGACCACCGCCAGCTACTGCCACCATGGCCACTACGGCCACCCCGGCCAGCGCAGCCGGTAGCAATGTCTCGTGCTCTTTGTCCTCTTTGTCCTCATTGTCTTTTTCGCTTCCCCGGAACCATCCGCGTCCGCTGCTTCGACCGCTCCGGCGACTTTCCACGGTCCGTGCACGCCCAACCGAACGCCCCATGCGTCGTGGCTTTCGGCCGACGACGGGGCTACCGCGCTTGCCAGCTCCCCGTATCCCGATAACTTCGGCATCCACAATGACATCAATAAAAGGAGGAGCTGTTCGAGTTCGCACAATCGACCACGCCGTCAGGTGTCCATCTTCCTCCACCCCAAAAGCTATCCAATCAAGAGACAGGCTGTCAGCTACCAGACCAGCATTCGCCCAGACCTGCAGCGAATCGGAAGGGATCGGCCCGAACACCTCCTCGACTGGAAATGCGTAGGTGGCCGACTCGAACACCTCGGGCCACGGTCCCAGCGCCAGGCTATCGAAGTGCAGTGACCACTCGGCTACGGAACGTGCCGCCACGGCAAAGCAAATACGCACGCGCATTGCCTGCAGCAGCACATCTTCGGGCATCTGGTTCCAGAGCACCCGGCGTCCCCGGTACAGCCCCCAGGTGGCCGGATGCCAGGCCAAGGTAAAGGCCGCATACACCGTATCGGCCTTCACCTCATAGCGATAGCCCAGCGTCAGCGAATCCAGAAATGGCAACACCTCAATGCGTGACCAGGGCCCCACCTCATCCCCCACCACCTGTGCCAACTCGGCTTCTGAAGCGGGCCAGTGCACGATCCGAAGTATGCCCTGCCGAACTTGCCTCTGTGCCTGTACGGACCCGAGCGAAGGGAGCATCAACAGTAATCCAAAAAGCAGCGAACGTCGCCAGACCTGAACAGGAATGATCATGCGCATGGACGATAGCTCTGTCCGGTTTACCCGCATGCTTGGTGTGAGCATGCTAAAAATCCCCTTCTTTAGCGGGCAACAACGGTGCCAGGCCTTGGTGCGTCCAGAGAAGCCAACAACTGGCCGAGCTGCTCCAGCGAAGTCAGATTATGCACGGGCAGGAAATGATCAATGTAAGGCAACGCGGCCCGCATGCCGCGCGTGAGCGGCTGATAGTGCGCATAGCGCAACAATGGATTAAGCCAGATCAGCCGATAGCAACTGCGTTGCAACCGCGCGATTTCACGTGTCAGCAGTTCTGGATCCCCCCGGTCCAACCCATCGCTGATGATGAGCACAACGCCACTGGCAGGTAGCACACGCCGCAACCAGCGATAATTGAACGCGCGTAATGCTTCGCCAATGCGCGTACCGCCCGACCAGTCCTGCACCGTGCGCCCCACTTCGGCCAGTGCCACATCTACATCGCGCAGGCGAAGCTGATGCGTGATTCGTGTCAGACGTGTACCAAAGACAAAACTTTCAACCCGCCGAAGTCCACCCGTTATCGCATGCAGGAAGTGCAGAAGCAGTCGGCTGTAGCGCTCCATGGAGCCACTGATATCGCAGAGCGCTACCAGCACCCGGGACTTATAGCGCGGCAACCGCATGGCCAGATGCAACACTTCACCCTGCCGGCGCAGTGCCTGGCGTAGAGTACGACGCAGGTCAGGACGTCCCCGCCTTCCTCCAGGCTGCCAGCGACGTGTGCGCCGTGGCGGCATCGGCCAACGTAAGGTGCGCAAAAAGGCCCGCACGGCGGCTTCCTCTTCGGCTGTCATCTGCGCAAAGTCTTTGTGACGCAGCACCTCATCAGCGCTGTAGGTCAATACCAGCTCCACTTCCTGCTCTTCGGCCGCGGAGGAATCAGGGCGTGACCGATCCGAACGCAGTGCTTCCAGCGCCCGCGCCATACCCGGCGGCGGGGTAGGCGACACCGGTGCGCGGGGCAGCAGCGCCGCCAGCTCTTCGGGCAGTGGCATCCGCCCCTGCCAGAATAACTGAAACACCTGATGGAAAAGCACTGCCTCGCTCTGCCGCCGCACAAATACGCTGAACAGGGCCTGCCGCACATCCTCCCGCTGCACCACACCCACCAGCTCCACAGCCCGTAGCGCATCCAGCACCTGATCGGTGCCAATCACCAGCCCGGCCCGGCGTAACGCCTGCGCAAAGGCCACAATCCGCGCGGTAATGTCTCCCCGACGATCCATCGCCCCTCACCCTGCCCCCATTCGTGCTGCCTCCAGCAGACGTGCCTGCACCTCCGGCCGAAGCGCTATCTCCAGATCATCCCGGTATTTGAGCAGCGCGCCGAGGGTCTCCGAGACCGTTGCCGCATCCAGCTCGCTGTGGTCCAGCGCCAGCAGCGCTTCCGCCCAGTCGAGCGTTTCGGCCACACCAGGCGGCTTATACAGATCTTCTTCACGCAATGCCTGCACAAAGGCAACAACCTGCCGAGCCAGCTGCTCGGCCAGTCCAGGCACGCGCCGCCGCACAATGGCCAGTTCTTTTTCAAAGGACGGATATTCCACCCAGTAGTAAAGACAACGCCGTTTAAGCGCGTCGTGAATCTCACGCGTGCGGTTCGAGGTGATCACAACAACTGGCGGCACCTCGGCGCGAATGGTGCCCAGCTCAGGAATCGAAATCTGAAAATCCGATAGTAACTCCAGCAAAAAGGCCTCAAATTCTTCGTCGCTACGGTCCAGCTCGTCAATCAACAGCACCGGTGCCTGCCCGTCACGACTCTGCTGCACAACCTGCAACAGGGGCCGCGCAATCAAAAAGTCCGGACTAAAGATCTCAGCCAGCAGCCGATCACGGTCGACATGGCCGGTTGCTTCCGCCAACCGGATCTGCAACATTTGCCGGGCATAATTCCACTCATAGACGGCCGTGTGTACGTCGAGCCCTTCGTAGCACTGCAACCGGATAAGCGGTACCTGCAACATGCGCGCAAGCACTTTAGCAACTTCGGTCTTACCAACACCGGGCTCGCCTTCCAGAAAAAGCGGCCGTCGCATCCGAAGCGCCAGAAAAATCGTTGTAGCCAGGCTTCGCTCGGCCACATAGTCGTGTGCGGCCAGCGCCTGCTGCACCGCCTCAATGGATTGAGGAATCACCACGTCTGACCCCCAATTGGCTTTAACAAATCCGAAAAGCGTAGCACGCACATGCCGCCCGAACGTTTCTGGTCAACCCGGCACCCGAAGATAACGCCGTCCCCACGCCTCAATCGCCTGCATCACCTCCTCCAGTGCCCGTCCAGCTTCTGTCAGACTGTAGCAGGTACGGGGCGGCATGTACGACGTTATCTCTTTTTCGATCACACCCAGCGCGGTCAATCGCTCCAGCCGCTGCGCCAACGTGGCGGAGTTGCACCCTCCGATAGCCCGCGCCAGCTCGTTGAACCCCCGCGGCGCCTCTAACAGCGCCCGGATGATGTGCAACGTCCACTTCTCCTGCAATAACTCGATCGCTGCATAAACCGGACAGAAACGTTCCCCTTGCTTCACTGCTCAAAGGTTCACAGTTCGTTACACAGTTTACAATCTAAAGTGCTTGACTTTGCAAATCAACAACATTTATTTGTTGAAACAAACAATAACCAACCGGCAACATCCATGGAGGGCGTATTCTGGGTAGGCCGCATCCTGTTTGGTGGATACTTTGTGCTGAGCGGCCTGAATCACCTGCTTCAGCTAAATCAGATGGCATCGTATGCGGCCACTAAAAAGGTACCGGCACCCAAACTGGCAGTTATCGTCACAGGCCTGATGTTGCTGGCCGGCGGTCTGAGTGTTCTGACCGGCCTGTATGTACAGCTCGGTCTGTGGTTGCTGGTCATCTTCCTGGTGGTTGTGACGCCCTGGATGCACAATTTCTGGACCGTGCAAGATTCTATGCAACGCATGGGCGAACAGGTAAACTTCTTCAAAAATGTCGGGTTGCTGGGTGCCACGCTACTGCTGCTGTACCTCTGGAGCTAAGAGCGCCGTGCTATGGCCGTGTTGTCCGGAAAGCAATGGTTTTTGCTGATGCGTTCCACGTGCCCGTGCTAACGAAAGCATGGAAGCGAGCGGTTACTGGACTGCTGCGTGGAGGATCTGTTGCCGGAACAGCCCCTGATCGTACGGATCCGGAACCACTACCCGAAAGCGCCTCCTGATCTGACCACAGAGACGTCTTGATAGCGCCGTGATTTTGCAGGCCAAGTAAGCTGCTTCAAGCACGGAAAATCTGTGATCAGCTACTGTGGATCTGAATGGCGCTGACGCGCTGCGCGGGCGGGCGCGCGGCGTTGCATCGTTGCTGACCGAAGTGCCCGACAAGGTCAGGGGGCATTCCACGTGGTCTATACCTCGACCGCTTGTCAATGCTTTACGGGAAGCGCGAAGTATGGTCCTTCCACCAGCTATCAAACTACAATAGAATCGAATACGAACGCGGACGATCGCCAATGGCCCGTGAACAGTTCGAAACATTCTGTACGCTGTATAGCGTCAGCTTTGTAGGTAACTCGCAGGAAGGGAGCGCAAAGAGGCTCTATCCGTCTCCTGAACTGTTCGAGTACGACTGTTTTCGCTCCCGCCTCACGGCCCTGTCACAGGGTAAGGAGGCACTCCAAGGCAGAAGGTGCCGAGCGTAATTCTACGCAAACAGACTGCGCTGCAGATTAAGTCAGTTCATTGCCATGAGTAATCCAGCCGCATCCAACAGAAAGATCTCGACACGATTATGGGAAGCGTTGTAGCCGGTACCGGCCATGTAGCGTCCGTTGTACGACACGACGGGTGCTCCCCAGAACATAGACCCGTGCGACAGCAACCCATCATATACCTTGCTCAACCGCTGCATCTTACCTTTTTGCCAGTGGAACGTATGCCAGATTCCCTCTTTATCCTGCGCAACGCCGACGATCACCGTACCGTCTTCGGACACCCAGACGGCCTTGCTATCCCATCCTCCCAGTGTGCCCAGATCTTCCATACCCCTTTCGGCCGTCCACCGAAAAGCCCGGCGTCGTCCCCGCGCATCTTCAGCCATCCCCACCACGACACGCCCATTGGCCGATACGGCCAATGCCTGGCTCCAGTTGCCTCCCAGCGTGCCCAGATCTTCCATGCCCCTTTCGGCCGTCCACCGAAAAGCCCGAAACCGCCCCGACGCATCTTCGGCCATGCCCACTACCACACGCCCATCAGCCGACACCGCCAATGCCTCGCTCTCCGAGCCCCCCAGCGTGCCCAGATCTTCCATGCCTCCCTCCACACTCCAACGGAACGCCCGCGCATGGCCGTAGCCACTCTCGGCCATTCCGACCACCACGCGTCCATCTCCAGATACAGCCAGGGCCTGACTCCGCAGCCCCCCCAGAGTGCCCAGCTCCTGTACGCCTTCCCAGACAGTCCACCGAAAGGCCTTACTTCGTCCCTGCTCATCACGGGCAACTCCAACCACCACCCCACCGTTAGCCGAAACCCCCGTCAATCGATGTACGGCAAGCTCTCGCAACTCAACCCATGTAAACGATTGTCCCTGAACGCTCCTCCCCGCTATTACCAGGCAAAACAGCATGGCCGCCCAGATCCGCACCAAGCACTTCATAGCTATTTTGGGTTTGTAGTCACAATGTTCGCTATTACCGCGAGCCGTCCTGAAGGCCGAGATGCCCCCCATTCAGTATCGGTCGGTGCCTCCAGAAGTTTAACGGTTTTCCGCATCTACCTCTATGCACCGAAAGGTGGGGCTTGTTTGAACCCGGTAGGGACGTTCAACCTAAAAAAAAAGACGGGATGAAAGCAACCTTTCCGATTCGGATTCGTGCGTTGACGCTGCGCGTCCGCGACATAAACGTCCAGCGCACTTTTTACCATGAAGTGCTGGGTCTTCCTGTCTTGGAAGCAGCCACCGACCGGCTGGTCCTGGGCCCGGAAAGTGGTACGTTCACGTTGGAACTGTGGAGCGATCCATCAGCACCATTGCGTCCCTGGCCTTCGATTGGTCTCTACCATGTAGCTCTGCGCTTACCCGACCGGCAACATCTGGCCGCGGTTGCCAGACGTCTACTGACTCATCATGTCTTTTTTGAGGGCGCAGCCGATCATGCAGTCTCAGAAGCCCTCTACTTTCGGGATCCAGAGGGCAACGGGCTGGAGCTGTACGCAGACCGTCCGCCCGAAGCCTGGCCGCGTCAGGGACCGCTCATGATAACCGAGCCGCTGGATCTCGATGCTCTGCTGCGCAACGCCCGACCGGCCCCCTGCCCTCCAGAAGTGTGCATCGGTCATCTGCATCTGCACGTGCCCGACCTGGACAGCGCAGAGCAATTCTTTGCCGGCCGGCTGGGGATGGCCGTTACGCTACGTACCTATCCCGGGGCCCGCTTTTTTGCCTACGACGGTTACCACCATCATGTGGGTGCCAATATCTGGGCTCGTGGCCGCCGCGCTCCGGCTCATGCAACCGGACTCCTGGCCTACACGCTCCATGTCCCCCCTGCTATTGCCCGCACCCTTCCATCCTCCCTTCAGGATCCGGTCGGCGCTACTGTGCATGTACGGGCCGAGTAACGCGCAGCGCCTTAACTACGGGCCCGCTCGGCAGCCTGTCGGAGCGCTCGCCGCGTGAGCACGTGACACAGGTGGGCCCGGTACTCGGCCGTCGCTGCCAGATCACTGAGCAGGTCGTCGGGATCGACCAGATCCTCCAGAGCAGCGGTCAATGTTCGGTCGTCAATGGGACGACCTGTGAGTTGTTCTTCTGCGCGGGTTGCCCGGAAAGCTGCTGGCGCAGCCCCTGTAATGCCGATCCGCACTTCGGCACAGGTATCATCCGGAGCCAGCTTGACAAAGGCCGCGACCCCTACCACCGCATAGCGTGAGGCCGGGTTCGGAAATTTGAGATAGGCGGCACCACTGCGCGGCGGCATAGTCGGCACGCGCACGCGCGTAAGCATTTCACTCGGCCGAAGCGCCGTGGTAAAGAGCCCCTGAAAGAATTCACGGGCAGCAATCGTTCGACTGCCGTCCGGTCCTGTCGCCTCAATTTCGGCATCCAGTGCCAACATGACGGCCGGATAATCGGCAGCCGGATCGGCATGCGCCAGGCTTCCCCCGATTGTGCCCTTGTTACGTACCTGGGGATCGCCAATCAGGGCGGCTGCTTCGGGCAGCACCGGACACTTTTGTTTAAGCAACGTAGAAAACTCAATCATCCGGTGTGTAACCAGAGCGCCCAGCTCGATACGCCCGTCCTGCTCCCGGATTTCTGTCAGCTCCCGGATGCCGCCAATATCAATGAGCAGCTCCGGTGTACTCAAACGGAGCTTCATGAGCGGGATGAGGCTATGTCCGCCCGCAAGCAACTTGGCCTCGTCGCCGTGCGCTCGAAGCAGCGCGAGTGCTTCCTCGACTGTGCGCGCTTTTTTGTATTCAAAAGTTTGTGGAATCATGGCCGTACTGGTTGTTGAAGGTGATCAGGAAGCAGCTCCGTCGGTAGGCAGCCCCCGCATAGCCCGCCAGACACGCTCAGGCGTCAGCGGCATGGGTAGATCACGCACGCCCAAGTGATAAAGCGCATCGATGACGGCATTGACCACACAGGCCGTGGCCGCAATCGTCCCGGCTTCGCCAGCGCCCTTGGCTCCCAGCGGATTGTGGGGGCACGGGGTCTCCTGATGCCCGACCTCAAACGACGGCAGATCATCGGCCCGCGGCAAGGCATAGTCCAGGAGCGAGCCGGTCAACAGCTGACCACTGCCGCGGTCATAGACGGCTCCTTCGAGCAAAGCCTGTCCGACCCCCTGCGCCACTCCTCCGTGAATCTGACCTTCCACAATCATCGGGTTGATGATCCGTCCCACATCGTCCACGGCAAGATAGCGCAACAGCTTCACCTTACCGGTATCCGGATCGACCTCAACGACCGACAGATGCGCTCCAAACGGGAAGGTGAAGTTGGCCGGATCGTAGAAAGCATTTTCTTCCAGACCGGGCTCCAGATCCTCCGGATAGTCGTGGGGTACATAGGCCGTCAGCGCAATGTCGCCAAAGCTAATGGCCCGGTCGGTGCCTTTCACGATAAACTGGCCGTTTCGGAACTCCAGGTCTTCTTCAGCCACCTCGAGCTTATGCGCGGCAATCTTACGGGCTTTGGCCTTGATCTTTTCGAGCGCCCGATAGATGGCACTGCCTCCTGTAGCCAGACTGCGCGAGCCATACGTGCCCATTCCAAAAGGAATCTCGGCCGTATCGCCATGAACGACTTCCACATCCTCCAATGGGATACCCAGCTCGTGCGCTACGATCTGCGCAAACGTTGTCTCGTGTCCCTGGCCATGCGAATGCGTGCCGGTAAAGACCTGGACCTTACCGGTAGGCATGACGCGAATGGCTGCGCTTTCGTACAGTCCAGCCCGTACGCCAATGGCCCCGGCTACCTTCGAGGGAGCCAGCCCGCACGCTTCGATATAGCAGGACAGACCGATACCAATCAGCCGTCCTTCTTCGCGGGCTCGCTGCTGCTCTGCACGCAGTTTCTCGTAATCGGCCATCTCCAGCACTTTGTTGAGCGCCCCCTCGTAATTGCCGCTGTCGTACTGGAGCACCACTGGCGTCTGGTAGGGGAATTCATCGGGCTGGATGAAATTCCGTCGCCGCAATTCGGCCGGATCAATGCCCATTTCGTGGGCGGCCAGATCGACCAGCCGTTCTACTACATAGGTAGCCTCGGGACGTCCGGCCCCGCGATAGGCATCAACCGGCGTGGTATTCGTAAAGACACCTTTTACTTCGACATGGATGTTTGGCGTCTTGTACTGCCCTGCCAGCAATGTGCCGTAGAGCCAGGTAGGTACGCCGGGAGCAAACGTCGAAAGGTAGGCCCCCAGATTGGCGATCGTACGCACCCGCAGCCCTACGATGCGGCCGTCGCGATCGAAGCCCATCTCGGCTGTGGTAATGTGGTCACGACCGTGGGCATCAGTCATAAAGCTTTCACTACGGACGGCCGTCCACTTCACAGGGCGTCCCAGTTTGCGACTACTCCAGGCACAGATCACCTCTTCTGGGTAGTGAAAAATCTTCGAGCCAAAGCCCCCACCCACATCCGGGGAGATGACACGCACTTTGTGCTCGGGGATTTTCAGTACAAAAGCGCTCAGCAACAGCCGAATCAGATGCGGATTCTGCGACGAGGTGTAGAGCGTTAGCTCGTCACGGCCCGGATCGTAGTGGCCGATCGCCGAGCGGGGTTCGATAGCATTCGGAATAAGTCGCTGGTTGACAAACTCCAGCTTCGTGATGTGATGGGCTGCCGCCAGCGCCCGATCGGTAGCTTCGCGATCGCCCAGCTCCCAAACGTAACACAGGTTACCGGGCGCTTCGTCATGTACCAGTGGCGCTCCTTCTTTGAGAGCCTCGGCGGCGTCCACCACCGCCGGTAATTCCTCGTAGTCCACCTCTACCAGCTCAGCGGCATCACGGGCAGCTGCTTTCGTCTCAGCAATCACAACGGCCACCCCATCCCCCACATAGCGCACCTTATCAACTGCCAGCGCATAATGGGGCGGCTCTTTCATATCAGAACCAATTTGCCAGCCTGTGGGCAACGAATCCACCCCGTCGTCGAGCATATCCTTGCCCGTGAAGACCGCCACAACGCCCGGATGCTGGCGAGCCTTCTCGGTGTTAATCGCACGAATCCGCGCATGCGCATGCGGACTGCGTACAATCCAGGCATAGAGCATGCCTGGCAACACGATGTCGTCGGTATACCGCCCCTGCCCGGTTACAAAACGCCGATCCTCAACCCGGCGAATAGGGGCTCCAATATAAGTTCTGGCTTCCATCGTCTACGCTCGTTGTTTGGTTCATAGCGATGCGTCCATCAGGAAGCACCGGTGGGAGCTGTCTCGCCTCGTGGTACGACGGCCTCCCCACGCATACGGGCGGCTGCGTACTGAATAGCCCGTACAATGTTGTGATAGCCTGTACACCGACAGTAATTCCCCTCCAGCGCATGTCGGATCTCTGCCTCCGATGGATTCGGATTACGTTTGAGCAGGTCGGCCGCCGCCATGATGATCCCCGGCGTGCAAAAGCCACACTGCAAGCCGTGCTCCTGCCAGAACCCCTCCTGAAGCGGATGCAGCTGGCCATCCTGAGCCAGCCCTTCAATCGTGGTGATCTCACAGCCGTCGGCCTGCACCGCAAACATGGTGCAGGATTTGACAGCCTCGCCATTGACATGCACCGTGCAGGCGCCGCACTGGCTGGTGTCGCACCCCACATGCGTGCCCGTTAGTCCCAGCACGTCGCGGATCAGCTCAACCAGCAACATGCGGGGTTCGACCTCCACCTGATGCGTCTGCCCATTGACCGTCACCTGAATCGTATGCCGCATGACGCCACCTCCTGGTTTAACCAAGTGCTTGCACTGGATTGACTTTTTCTCGGATCTCACTCCGACCTTCATTGCTGATTAGTTAAAAATTTCCCAATCTTCAATCAAGAGGTAGCCCGCATTTTTGACTGCGTTACCAGTTTGTAACAATTTCCGGTGAGACAAAAAGCGTCTCTCTCGAAATCCCTCATCGGAACTGGACCACCTCCCACCGGTGGAAGATTTGCGTTGTTTAAGTGATCTCGTATCCGAACGCTGTCTCCGCCTCCATGCAACGGCTGCTGCACCGCGACGCTTTTCTGGCGCGCCTGCGCCAGACGGAATGCTGGGATATGATCGTGATCGGCGGAGGCGCCACGGGACTGGGCGTAGCACTGGATGCAGCTGTCCGGGGCTTTCGAACCGTCCTCTTCGAACAGCACGACTTCGGTAAAGGCACCTCAAGCCGAAGCACCAAGCTCATCCACGGCGGCGTGCGCTACCTGCGCGCAGGCGATCTGGGCCTGGTGCGCGAAGCGCTACGGGAACGCGGCCGACTGCGCCAAAACGCACCGCATCTGGTCTGGCCACGACGGTTTGTGGTGCCGTGCTACCGGTGGTGGGAACGGCCATTCTACGGTGCCGGCCTCTGGCTCTACGATCGCCTGGCCGGACAGGCCCGCTTGGGGACCACCCGCCGACTCGACACTGCCGAAACCCGTGCTCTGCTGCCAACCCTGCGGACCGACCAGCTACGAGGAGGCCTGACTTACCTCGATGGACAGTTCGACGATGCCCGCTTGCTCATACACCTGGCCTGGACAGCCGCCGAACACGGGGCCACCGTGCTCAACTACATGCCCGTCGAGGCACTTTTCGGCACGAAAAAGCGCCTGGAAGGCGTCGTCGTGCGGGATCGGGAATCAGGCGAACGCCTGCAGGTACGCGGTCGCGTGATCATCAATGCCACAGGTGTCTTCGCCGATGCCGTGCGTCGTCTGGACAACCCGGATGCGCTTCCCTTGATCGTACCCAGCCAAGGTATACATCTGGTGCTCCCTCGTCATTTTCTGCCTGGCGAAGCGGCCCTGCTTGTTCCACAGACCGACGACGGGCGCGTTCTCTTCGTGATTCCCTGGCATGGACAGGTACTGCTGGGGACTACCGACGTGCCGGTAGCCACCCCCACCCTGGAACCGCTGCCTACCGAAGACGAGATCACCTACCTGCTGAGGCATGCAGCACGTTATCTGGAGCCAGCCCCTACCCGCGCCGACATCCGGGCGGTTTTCGCCGGGCTGCGCCCGCTGGTACAGCAAGGCCGTCTACAGGACGACACAGCCCAGCTCTCGCGTGAGCACATCATCGTGACGTCGCGACGTGGGTTGGTCACCATCACCGGCGGCAAGTGGACTACCTATCGCCTCATGGCTGAAGAGACGGTGGACAGAGCGATCGAAGTGGCCGGTCTGCCTTACCGTCCTGCTTCCACAGCCACACTCCCCCTGCACGGAAGCACACTGCACGTCGACACTTCCGATCCCTGGCACCTGTACGGGAGCGATGCCCCCTATCTGCACCAGCTCATACGTGACGAACCTGAGCTGGCAACACCCTTGCATCCTCATCTGCCCTATCGGATGGTCGAAGTGGTCTGGGCTGTACGATACGAGATGGCCCGCACGCTCGAAGACGTGTTGGCACGACGCACGCGCGCGCTCTTTCTGGACGCAGCTGCCGCGCTCGAAGCAGCGCCAGCTGTAGCCAGGCGTATGGCTGTCGAACTCGGCCAATCTCATGCCTGGGTGGAAGACCAGCTCCGTGCCTTCGTCACATTGGTTCGCCGCTATGTGCCTACCTTACAGAAGGAAACAAGTTAGCCTTTTCCCCCATCTTACCCGGTACGCCTTCCTGCGCCAGACGCTTTACCCGATACGATATGCAGCGCTTTCTACCAGAGCCATGGTCTGGACACCATCATCGTGGGGAAAGCGTGTGCAGTGCCCCTGTTTCTGGAGCATTTCCTGATCCCTTTTCGCGCTGATATCTTTCCGGGTAGTTGGTGCCGCTTACCTGAATTCCAATGTGCCGGATAACACGACCTGCCCTCGCTCAGTGAGCCGAGCATCTTTTTTGTAGTCATGATACACTTCACCCGCATCCTGGAGGTCACTTAAGACCGTCAGATGCGACGCGTCCTCTTTAACCATGGCTGGCGAGGAGAGCTTCGATGCAAAAGAGCCGCGGATCAGACGTGGTTTCTCCACAGTGATCATGAGGCCCGAAAACCCAGCAGTCGCAGTCCATTGAGCGAGACGAGCACGGTGGAGCCCTCATGGCCGACAACAGCCAGGGGCAACGATAGTCCTCCAAGCAAAATAGCTCCGATCATCAGCCCCATGATACCAAAGGCTATCGTGAAGTTCATCAACAGTGTGCGACGCGTGGCCCGGCTGAGGGCCAGCACATAGGGAAGCTGGCGCAGGTCGTCGCGCATGAGCACAACGTCGGCTGTCTCCAGCGCCACATCGGTGCCGGCACCTCCCATGGCTATGCCCACCGTAGCTGCTGCCAGCGCTGGTGCATCGTTCACACCGTCCCCTACCATCGCCGCTGCTCCGTAGCGATCGACCAACCCCTTCACATGGGCCACCTTTTGGGCCGGAAGCAGCTCAGCCTGTACCGCATCGACGCCTGCCTTGCGTCCGATCGCCTCGGCTACATACTGATTGTCGCCTGTCAGCAGCACCACGTGTTTGATCCCCAGCCGACGCAGCTGGCGAATGACCGCGTCGGCGCCTGGACGTAACCGGTCGGCAAAGGCCAGCCAACCCAGCACTTCACGCTGGCCATCGCGTTCCTGTGCGACCAGAACGGCCGTCTGGCCTTGCTGCGCCAGCATTTCAACAGCCGTCTGGCCCTCATTGAATCCCCGAGCCTCCCGCCACCGCGTTGCCTCGAAGTAACGCAGATTGCCCACGTGCACGGTAGTCCCTCCAACCACAGCCCGCACACCCTTACCGACTACCGCCTGAAAACTACTGGCCTCCGGAATCGGCAATCCGCGCGCTCGAGCGGCCTCAATCGTAGCCCGTGCCAGGTGGTGCTCGGAGCGTTGCTGCACAGCAGCTGCCAGCTGCAGCAGCACCTCTTCAGACAGTCCTGTACCCTTCCGCACGCCTATCTGCACAAGACGTGTACGACCCTCAGTGAGTGTACCGGTCTTGTCGAAGGCAATGGCCTGCACACGAGCCAGCGCTTCCACATAAACCCCACCCTTAAAAAGCACACCACGCCGGGCACCGGCTGCAATGGCCGAAAGCACAGCCGCCGGGGTAGAGATCACAACGGCACAGGGCGAAGCTGCGACCATAAGTGTCATGGCCCGATAAAAGGCCTGCGCGAACGGCTCACCCAGCAACACGGTCGGGATCACAATAGCCAACGCTGTCATGGCCAGTACCCCCAGCGCGTAAGGCTGTTCGAGCCGATCAATGAGCCGCTGCGTGACGGCTTTTTCGCTCTGCGCCCGCTCGACCAGCTCAATCATGCGGGCCAGCGTCGAGGCCGAAGCCGGACGCGTCACGCGTACCTCCAGGCTCCCCGTCGTGTTGATTGTACCTGCAAATACTTCCTGTCCCGGTCCCTTATCCACCGGCATCGACTCACCCGTAATGGAACTTTCGTCCAGTGCACTTTCACCCCGAACGATGATCCCATCAAGCGGCACGCGATCGCCCGGCCGCAACACAAAGATCTCACCTACCTGGACCTCTTCAACCGGCAGCTCGATCTCCTGTCCATCGCGCAACACACGCGCCCGATCCGGACGCAGCTGCATGAGCGCCTGAATGGCCCGACGCGAACGGCCAATAGCGTAATGCTGCAGCAAATTCGACAGCGAAAACAAAAAAAGTAGTGTGGCGCCCTCAGCCGGTGCTCCAATTGCAAGCGCGCCAAGCGCCGCCAGCACCATGAGCAGGTCCACGTCAACCGTCCGATGCCGGAGCGCGTCAATGCCATTGCGCAGACCATCCCAGCCGCCAAATACGTACGCCACGGCGTAGGCCACAGCTGCTACGATCGGAGCCCCCAGACGACCGGCCAACCAGCCTGTAATAAGCCCCACCAGCGTCAGCGCCACAAATAGCGCCTCGCGGCGCGTGCCCTTAAACCATACCTGCCAGGTAACTTCCGGCTTCGATGGCAGCGTGCGCACGCCCAGCCGTTCGACCACCCGTGCCAGCTCCTCGGGAGACGTCTGCGCAGCATCATAGAGAATGTGCAGCACACCGCCCCGAAACGAAACATGTGCCTTTCGCACACCCGGCAACGCCTGCAACCGACGCTCCAGCGACAACGCACAGGCCTCACAGCTACGGCCACCCTGCTGTTGAACGTACAACGTGCAGTGAGCCGGACGCTCCTCAAAGGCCGCCGCCAGCTGTCGTGCCATTCGTTCGGCTTCGACGGCCGACAGCTTCGTCCGATCATAGGTGAGTATCAGACGCTCCGCGCTCGGATCCACCACCACCTGCACTAACCCATCCACTCCGGCTGCCGACTGCTCGACCAGCTCCGCACAGGCTTTCTCCTGAGCTGCTATACGCCAATCTTTAGCCATCCCAGAGGTCTCCTATCTTGGCCAGTTATCTCAAAAATGCCCACAAAATGGCAACAAGCGTCCCGATTTGTCCAACCCAGAACAAAAACATCCAGCGAATCAAATCTGCTCGCATTCCGGCCATGCGCTCCCCGAGCCTAGCTTCTACCTCCGCTATTTGTTGCTTCAGCTTGGCTTCCACCTCCGTAATCCGCTGCTCCAATCTGGCCTCTACCTCCGTAACTCGGCGGTCCATGCGATTTCCTTCCTCTGTCACGCGCCGTTCGAAGCGCTCTTCCAGGATACCCATTAGATTGTTGCGCTCATGATGGGCCGCTTCATTCAAAAGAGCAACCAGCGCCTCGACCCCCTCCTCGCCGAGCTTTTCACGCAACACTTTAGGCACAGTCACAATCGCCATGAGTCTGCTTGGATATGCCTGTTCTCACAAAACACCAGATGCTTTACCGTAAGATATTAACACTATGCGTTCGCTACCACATGGCTACCAGAACTTCCTGGCTTTGCGGGTCCAACGCTTGAAAATCCTTCGAGATGCACTACAATTCAAATTTAAAAGCGATCCGAATCCAGTTTGCTTCTTACTCCGCCGATGGCTCTTGACTTGTGTGTGTGTGTTATCTTGCGCAGGAGTTGCTTATCAATCCAGTAAACCCTGATCTCGCCATGATCAGCTGGGCTCGCAGGTTACTCCGCATCACGCTGGGCTACGTCATGCTGCATCTCGTTGCTGGTCCGCTAACGGCCTGGGCTCAGCGCAAGCCAGAACAGGGGTTTCTGGATACGTTGCAGTGTGGCCTTGCCATTGCGGGTACCGTCGTGTTCTTTGTCGGGCTTTTTGCCGTGCCTCCTGCAGGCGCGATAGGATGGACATTATATTTAAGTAACGCTGTTCTCGGTCCAACTTCAGTGGGCACCGCATTGGTAACGCAGTGTTTGCTCTAAGTCCGTTTCGCTTCTGGCTTCGGCTTAACTACCGCCTGATCGACCGGGGATGGTCGTTGCTGGGATTTTGGGCATTGGTCGCCCTGAGCGGGATCGGCATTTTTACGCTGGGCTTTATCCTGCCCCTGTTTCAGAGCATGTATCCCCGGAACGCCGGCAATGCGGCCACCTATACCGTTACCATGCTGTTGTATGGCTACCTGATATTAGTCTACCCTGCTTTTCGGCTTGTCCGACGAACCGACTGGCACCGGAATGTGCTGTTTCGCTCCCCCCATCATCCGGGCCATGCACTGGCTTTTTTTGTGCTGGAGCCCGGCCTGCTGATGCTCGCCGGCTTTTACCTGCTGGGGCTGGCCGTCGGGTTCGTCGCATTTTTCCCGGTGGCGCAGGCGCTGGCAGCCATCGGGCTGACGTTGCTGGCCCTGATAGGACTGATGGCGCTCCTGTTTGTCGCATGGTATCGGTGGGGAAATCGACTTCAGGGACGTCGCGCATTGCTCCAGCTGGTACTGATAGGCGGCTGGCTTCTTATTCTGCCGAATACAGCGGCCAACTGGATTCCGGCCGTTCGGACGTTCGTTGCCTGGTTGCTTTCGCTATCTCAGTATGTGCCGTTGCTGGGACCCTACGGTGAGGCCATGGCGGCCATGCTGAGCGGTACCCCCGTGCTGACGCCGCTCCTGTGGCTGTTGGGGCATACGGCCGCCATGCTACTGATTGCCTGGTGGGTCAGCCGGGGATGAAGCCATGCAGGTGCACCGTCTGCTCTTTCGTCTGCATTACCGATATCGACACGGGTGGGCCACCTTCCTGGTCGTGGGACTGATGGCGTTGCTGCTCTGGCAGCTTGAGCGCTATGCCCCGGACGCCCATGACACGCTCCGTCTGCTGTATGCCGTGGGCAGCAGTATGGTGCTGATCGGGCCTTTCTTCCAGTGGTTTGTCGACGATCGCGAATGGCTCTGCTATCGACTCTGGGGCCTCGATCTGGCCGAGCTGTTCCGTCGCAAAAGCCGGGTCCTGGTCCATCAACAGGGTCTGCTGGCGCTGGCCGTGCTGGCATGCTGGATCATCCTGCATCCGATCACCTGGCGCGATGATCTGCTTCGGCTGACTGCGCTGGCGCTTGTTGCTTTCGCCAGCGGCCTCGCCATCGGACTGGCCGTTTATCCGAGCGTCCGCCGCTGGGGATCGGAAGCCCCCATCGTGACCGCTTTCATCGGCGGTGGAGCCCAGCTCCTCGCCCTGGGAATGGCGCTGCTGGGATACCTGCTCCCGCTGCTGGTACCGCTGCAGTTGCTTGCCCTGTGGCGCTACAGTCGCCCGTTGTTTTCCCGAACCGCCTGTGCGCTGGATCAGATAGAACTGTTCGTCGAACGCCCATGAGAGCGATCGCGCTGGAGGTTCAGCATTGCGCCAAGCGCTTTCGCAGCCGCAAAGGTCGCGTCCAGGCGCTTCAGGAGGTAACCTTTCAAGTCCCGGCAGGCGCCCAATGCGGCCTGCTGGGACCGAACGGAGCCGGAAAAAGCACGCTGATCCGCATCCTGGCCAACGTGCTCAAGCCGGATGCCGGCCAGATTACGGTGCTGGGCTATCCTCTTCGCTGGGGGCAGCATGCCTATAAACGCCAGGTGGGCTTCATGCTCGGAGACCTGGGACTGATGGAACGTCTCACCGGCCGCGAACAGCTCGAACTGGCAGCGCAGCTCTACGGTCTCCCCCCGGACCAGGCCGCTGCCCGCATCGAAACGCTGACCTGTCCCTTCGAAGTGGCTACGGCGCTCGATCGCTGGATTGAAACTTATTCGAATGGTATGCGGCGCCAGCTGGCCTTCCTGCTGGCACTGCTACATCGGCCACGGTTGATCGTGCTGGACGAGCCTTTCGAAGCCATGGACGCGCAGGCGATCGAGACAGCCATCGACCTGCTGCGTGCGCATAACCGTGAGGGCGCCACACTGCTGATCAGTTCGCATCGTCTCGATAAGCTTGAGCCCCTGTGCGACTACCTGGTGGTGCTACATCGGGGGCGCGTGCGCTTTGCCGGTCCGATCGCCACCTTTCGCGATCATCTGCCGGCGGACGACACGCTGGAAGCCGCTTATCTGCGCTGGCTACGGACCGTCTGAACGTTCTGGCCTACTCCTCATACTCCTCGGCTGCTTCTTCACCACGCCCCGGAACGGTTGGTGAAGAGCGCGCACTTTCCTGAAGCACGGTGCCCGTAACCTCTGGATGGCTGATGCGACCGCCCAGGTTGGCGGCATACCCTACGAAACCCAGCGTCACCACAGCCAGCACAAACAGCGCCGTACGCCAGGCCGGCGCCACCGAGCCACGCCGCAGCAGCGTGCCCAGTGAAAGCACGCCTAACGCAATCGTCAGATAGGCCGCCAGGGAGCCACGCTCCTCATGGGCCTCCAGGGCTGCTTCGGAGCGGCCCAGGGTTTCCACCAGCTCTTCAGCTGCCTCGCCGGTGAAATAGGTGGCTGCGGCGCCCAGCGCAGCCAGCACAAACAGCATCAGCGCCACGCGCACGACCGTTTCCTCCCGTCGCCAGGCTCCGTACACTCCAACCAGCAATCCCAGCAGCACCGCAAACAGCGGTAGATGGTTTATCAGTAGGTGTAAATGGGCTGCATTCATGGCAATATCATTTTCTTTTAAGGAACGTTAATTCGCGACCCAGAAACTGTTCTAAAGCAATCAATTGTCGATAATAGTCGCGGAGCGCCTCGTAATAGCGTTGTTCGCTTTCTAAAACGAGCCGTTGGGCATCGAGCAGTTCAATCAGGCTGACTTCGCCCAATCGGTATCCCTGCTGCAGTCGGACAAGGAGCTCGTGTGATCGTTCACGTACCTGGTGCGCATAGCGTTCTACTATGATGCGGGCCGCTTCATAGCCGTGCCAGGCCTGTTCGGCCTGCTGCTTGAGCTGAAGTTGGAGATCAGCCAGCTCCCACTGTCGCACTTCGTAGCGCGCACGGGCTTCGCGCACGCGTCCCCGATATCCCGGCAGAAAAGCCAGAGGAAGCGAAAATCCGAGTTGGAAGCCAACAAATCGATATCCGTCACCATAATTCTGAGGATAGATATCCAGCTGCAACTGGGGCAGTAACGAAGCGCGGGCCTGTCGAACCACAGCACGCGCTACCTGCACCTGGACCTGTTGGCGCTGTAGCTCAGGAAGCTGGTCCAGTCGGGCAAGCACCTCCTCTTGGGGGATGACGACGGGAACGTACACGAGGGTATCAGGAAAGACAATATCGTAGCGTTGCGCTTCGGGATCAAGTCCAATGGCTCGAAAAAGCGCATAGCGCGTCTGTAGAAAATCACGCTGCGCAGCTTCCAGTCGGGACCGTGCATCGGCCAGCTGGATTTCTGTACGCGCCACCTCCAGATCTGTCGCCAGTCCGGCTGCCATACGTGCACGAGCGGCTGCCTGGAGCTGTTCGAGCAGTACAACTTCCTCCTGTCGCAAATGCACCAGCTCCTGCGCATAGAGCACTTCGGTATATGCCCGCTTCACTTCGGCACGGATACGGATGGCCATCGCCTCCAGTTCGGCCTCCAGTGCCTGGAATTCCAGATGACGGGCTTGCAGGCGATAATAGGTAACCAGCGGAAAATCAAAACGTTGTACCAATGTCCACCGTTGCTCAACAAAAGGCTGTCCGCTGCCAATACCTTCGCGCAAAAAATAGAGCTGTGGATTTTCAATGCCATACGCCTGGAGTTTGCGTCCACGTAAGGCCTCCTGCCGAGCACGGAGAGCCAGCAGCTGTGGATGATGGGTCAGCGCCAACTTCAGGGCCGCCTGAATGTCCAGCGTATCTGGTGCGATGGAGGTGCCAGGATGGCCCAGTAGTAGCCCCAAGCCAAACAACCAGACCAGCATCGTTCTTTTCGGTTATGTCTGAGTGTGTGCAGTGGAAACGGGCTGATCCATCTGGCCGTCCTCTTCCCATTCGGGTTCTGGGCCCCGAGGTAGCTGATCATCGCGCTCCAGCCAGTCATAGATAGTGGGCAATACGCGCAGTGTGAGCAGGGTGGCCGTAATCAGCCCCCCGATCACAACAGTCGCCAGTGGCCGTTGCACTTCTGAGCCTGGCCCCGTGTTGAAGGCCATAGGCACAAAGCCCAGACTGGCCACCAGTGCTGTCATCAGTACAGGTCGTAAGCGGTCGGTAGCTCCTTGCAGCACTGCCTCGCGTACGGTCAATCCCTGACGTCGTAGTGCGTTCAGATGATCAATCAGCACCACCCCATTGAGCACCGCTACCCCGAAGAGGGCAATGAATCCGACAGCTGCCGAGATCGACAGATACATGCCACGCAGCCACAGTGCAAACACACCGCCGGCCAATGCCATTGGCAGTACTGAAAGAATCATCAACGGATAGCGCATTTGGCCAAACATCAGGTAAAGTAACCCGATGATAATCAGCAGGGCCAGAGGAACAGCTATGTACAGGTGGCGCATGGCCCGTTGCTGATTTTCGAATGTGCCGCCGTACTCCAGGAAAACCCCGGGTGGCAACGGTACCTGCCTTTCGATAGCCTGCTTGAGGTTCGACACATAGGTGCCCGTGTCAATGTCTTTGATGTTGATGCCCACCACCAGTCGGCGCCAGCCGTTTTCGCGCGCAATCTCACGGGGGCCTTCTTCAGCTCGAATATGAGCGACTCGCCGGAGCGGAATCGTGCCGCCCCCGGGCAACGCAACCGGTGCCTCCATGATTGCTTCGAAGTTGTTCCGATACGCTTCCGGAAAGCGTACGACGATCCCAAATCGCCGCTGCCCCTCGAAGACCTGTCCCGCCGGAGCACCGCCCAGTCCTGCCTCGATCACCTGTTGCACATCTTCGACGTTCAGCCCAAAGGCGGCAATGGCTTCGCGATCGACTTCAATATTCAGATAGGGTTGTCCGGCGAACTTTTCCACATAGAAATTGTCCGTACCGGGTAGATCGGGCAAAAGACGGGCGATACGCGTCGCTATGGCTGCCAGCGTGTCGAGATCTTCGCCGTAGAGTTTGACAGCAATATCGCTTTTGACGCCCGAAGTCAGCTCATCGACACGCATTGCAATGGGTTGCGTGAAATTGTAGGCCAGCCCCGGTTCGGTTTCGAGAAATGGACGGATCTGTTCAATAATCTTTTCCTTGGTCATACCCGGCCGCCACTGATCCCTCGGCTTCAGTATGATCCATACATCGGTCTGGTGCACGCCCATCCAGTCGTTGGCCAGATCGCTGCGGCCAGTTTTGGGCACGACAGTCTGAATTTCCGGGATATGTCGGAGGAGTTGCCCGGCCAGCCAGTTGGCATTCTCTACCGAGGTTTCGAGCGTAACGCTCGGCATACGCACCTCTTCTATCAGGATCGAGCCTTCATCCAGTTCTGGTAGAAACTCTGTACCCAGAAACGGCAGCAATGCCAGCGCTACACCAAACACCAGCAGCGCAATGGCCAGCGTTGTCTTACGACGATCCAGGCTCTTTTCCAGAAAGCGTCGGTACCGGGGCCGCAACCAGTCCATCAAGTAATTACGTCGGAGGCGCACACCTTTGCGGAATACCAGGGTGGCGATAGCGGGTACATAAACCAGAGCCAGCAGCAGCGAGCCAAACACGGCCGAGGCCACCGTGATAGCCATCGGGCGATAGAGTATACCTTCCATCCCCCGAAACGTAGCAATCGGCACATACACCATCAGGATGATCAGTACCCCGAAAAAGATCGGACGGGCCACTTCATGTGCTGCCTGACGTAGTAGAACCAATCGTTTCCGACCACGCTGATCCTTTTCGAGTCGGTGCACCATGTGCTCGACCATCACGACCGAACCATCGACAATCATCCCAAAGTCGATGGCGCCCAGACTCATCAGGTTCGCCGCCAATCCGAAAGCCCGCATGCCAATAAAGGCAAACAGCATCGATAGCGGGATCACCGAAGCGACGATCAGCGCACCTTTGATTTCGCCCAGCAATAGCAGCAATATCGCAATGACCAGAAAGCCGCCTTCCAGCAGGTTCTCCTTGATCGTGCCTGTGGTGCGTTCGATTAGGTCCGACTGATCATAAAACTTTTCAATACGAACACCGGGTGGTAGCCGTGGATTGATCTCGGCGATTTTCGCTTCAACCCGCTGAATAACTTCACGGCCATTTTCGCCGCGCAGCATCATAACGATACCGGTAACGACCTCTCCCTTGCCGTCCTGGGTGACGGCTCCCTGGCGGATCTGTCGCCCTATCCGAACGGTTGCCACATCACGGAGATAGATAGGACGCGCCCCCCGCCGCGCCACGATTATGCGTTCAAGATCGTCCGTGCCGCGAATCTGCCCGAAACCACGAATGATATACTGTTCCTGATTGTGCTCCAGGTAATTGCCTCCCGAAACCCTGTTGTTGCGCTCAATGGCGTCGATGACATGCCGCAGGCTCAACCGCAACGCTCGCAGTTGCTCTGGATTGACCAGGACTTCGTACTGTTTGACGAACCCCCCAAAGCTGTTGACTTCAGTTACCCCGGGCACTGCCCGAAGCTGCGGCGCGATGATCCAGTCCTGAATTTCGCGTAATTCGGTGAGCGAGTAGCCATCGCCGCGGACGACATACTGGTAGATCTCACCGAGTGCGGTTGAGATAGGTCCCAGTTGGGGTGGGGAGACGTCGGGTGGCAGCTGATCGCGTACGTCCTGCAGACGCTGGGCAACAAGCTGACGGGCGAAGTAAATGTCGGTACCTTCTTCAAACTCGATCGTGACAGCCGACAGGCCGAACTGGCTGATTGAACGCACCTCTTTGACCCGCGGCAGCCCCGTCATCGCTGTCTCGATGGGAAAGCTGACAAGCTGCTCGACGTCGTAGGGCGAATAGCGGCCGGCCTTGGTAATGACAAGTACTTGAACGGGCGTAACATCGGGGAGCGAGTTGATTGGAATGCGCTGCAGAGCCACAATCCCCCCAAAGGCCATCAGGACTACCAGACTCAGCGCCACAAAGCGCTGCCGGAGGCTGAAGTCGATCAGACGATGCAGCATGGCTCACTCCTCGGCAAATTCAGCATAGCGCATCAGCGCTTTCAGGCTGAAGACAGGATGGGTAACTACCGGCTCGCCTTCACGGACGCCATCGACCAACAGGGCCTGCTCGGCGTCGGTGCGCCAGACCGTCACAGGCCGCACTTCGTAGGTGTCCGGCGCTCGTTGCACAAAGACGATAGCCTGCGGACCATCGTAAGTCAGTGCGCTAAGGGGTACCACGTAGACCGGCCGTGGTGTATGTAGCCGAAGCCACAGCCGAACATTCTGGCCCGGCCGTGGCCAACCCTGATGGGTATCGGCCAGAATATTGACCACCACCGCCCGGTTTTCCGGATCAAGGGCCGGGTTGATCGTGTGAACCTGTGCCTGAAGGATCAGAGAATCGGGCACCTGAAGCACCAGCGTGACGGAGTCGCCCGACCGCAGGCCCAACGCGTCGTCAGGTGCCAGAAATCCTCGAATATGCACACGTGATGGATCGACCACGGTCATCAATGTCTGGTGCGCGCTGACCGCCTGGCCCAGTTCCACCTGATGCTGATCTATGTAGCCATCAATAGGTGCCCGCAATGGAAGCAACGGACGTTCCTGCCGCCCCAGCTGCTGCGCTGCTTCGGGCGTAATCCCCAGCGCTCGTAGTCGCACCTCGGCTGCCTGGCGACGCGCTTGCGCCCGCAGGTAATCCGCTTCGGTCTGGTCGAGCGTGCTCTGTGGCGTCAACTGAGCAGCCACCAGTTGCCGCAACCGGGCTACGTGCCGCTCCAGATAAGCTTCTTCAGCCTGGGCCTGCAAAAAATCGGACACCAGCTGGGCAAACGACAGGCTTTCCAGTTCAAGCAATACCTGACCGCGCTGCACGCGCTCGCCTTCGTAGACATACAGGCGAATCACCCGGCCGTCAATCGGCGTGGCTACCTGCGCCATCAGTCCGGGTGCTGGATAGACTTCACCCGGAATACTTACCGTGTAAGCAGCCTGCTGGTAACGGACCGGGGCCACCTGCACCTGCAACATGCGCTGCTGCACCGAGTCCAGATGCACGATGCGCAAAGCTGCCGAATCGGTAACCGATTGCAACGAAGGCGGCACGCCGATCGCTTCGGGCAGCAACGCTTCGATGGGCGCCCTGCGACAGGCACTCAGCCCCAGCACGATAAATAACGTCAGCGTAATGTGGCGCATTGATACCGCTGCGTCTCGGAGAAACGAGTTTCGCCTATATTATCGCAGCAAAAGCCTGTTCAGTTCTTAGAAAAGGCTTAAAGAATATTAAGTCTTCTCTTAAAAGCGAGGAACGAGAGACGTCCAGAACCAACATGTAGCGTATAAGCTTCAAAAAGACGATGCGAATGGGATGACCCGGTCGATTCTGCTGGTCGAAGACGAAGTGGCAATGGCCGCCCTACTACGTCAGGGGCTGGAAGAGGAAGGCTATGTGGTCGAGTGGGTGCTCACCGGCGAAGAAGCACTGGCGCGTCTGGAGCATCTCAAGCCAGCTCTGCTGGTGCTGGACGTGCGTCTGCCAGGGATAGACGGTGTAGAAGTCTGCCGCCAGGTGCGTCAGCGCTGGCCGGACCTGCCTGTTTTGATGCTGACAGCCCTTGATGGGGTCGAAGATCGCGTACGAGGACTGCGGGCCGGCGCCGACGACTACCTCGCCAAGCCGTTTGCTTTTGAGGAGCTGCTGGCCCGTATCGATGCCCTGCTACGCCGCAGTCAGCGCCAGGCAACACGCCACCTGCTACGTGATGGTCCGCTCCTGCTCGATCTCAAAGCCCGTACGGCTACCTGTGGAACCCAGCCGCTGTCCCTTTCGCCCCGCGAGTTCGATCTATTAGCCTATCTGGTACAACATCCCCGCCAGGCACTTTCTCGTCTGCAGCTCTATCGAGAAATCTGGGGGCATAACTTCGATCATGGTACAAACCTGGTAGAAGTATATATCAGCTATTTACGACGCAAGCTTCAGAAGGCAGGCTGCCCGGGCCGTATCGCAACGGTCTGGGGCATTGGCTACCGCTACGAACCGGCTGAAGATCAATTATGAAAGCACCGTCCCTCTATCCCTCCTTCCATCGACGACTGCTTGTGCAGAGTGGCGGGACACTGATCGCAGCGCTCGCCTTGCTGGGAGTGCTCACCTGGGTGGCCGCCTATGGCTGGATCAATGAGATGGCACGTCTTCCGCTGCGCAATGAGGTGAAGCTGGTCGCCAGCCGCATCATCCGAGACGGCCGGCTGGTCGTCGACGCCTACTACTGGGATGAGCCGCACCACCAGCTGTTGGAACGGCACGTGGACCCTTATTTTCTGCAGGTTTTCAACGCCGAAGGACGTCTGATTCGCCAGTCTGCCAATATTGCATTGCTCTCGGATCGGTATCCCGAAGTGCTCTTACATGCACCAAGGGCTCACGAACCTTTCTGGCAGCCGCTGCAGACGTTTTACCTCGATGCGCATCGCCTCTACTTTATGGTTTTTCCCCTGCGAGATGCGGCCGGACGCTATCTCGGAGCCATCCAGCTGGCCCGCTTCGATCCGGGCTTTGTGGATCTGTATCGCCAACTGGCTATAGGTATCTTTTTAAGCTGGACGCTGCTTTCAGGATTGATCCTGATGCTACTGGCTATCAGTAGCCGACGCGTCCTGCGCCCCCTGCATGAATTAACCCGGGCCACGGCAGCCCTCTCACCCGAACGTCTCCACAAACCTCTCCGGTTGACATCTCCGCTGGACCGGGAAACTGCTCAACTTACGGCCACGCTAAACGACCTACTACGCCGCTTACACCAGGCCTTCGATGAACTTCAACGCTTCACAGCCAATGCGGCCCATGAACTGAAAACGCCGCTGGCCCTGCTGCATGCTCAGGCAGAGCTGGCCCTGCGGCGTCCACGGTCGGCAGACAGCTACCGCACCACGCTGCAGCAGATCCTGCAGCAGACGGAGCAGATGACCATACTGGTGCAGCACCTGCTGCTACTGAGCCGTCTGGATCAACCTGATACTTCCTTTTCGTTTACTCCGGTGAACTTCTCCGAACTGGTCGCCCGTGAACAAGAACTCTTTGCGGCCCGCGCCGGCATGCAGGGTGTGACGCTTGCAGCATCGCTGGCCCCCGAAGCCCGGCTCTATGGCATTGAACCCTTGCTGCAAGAACTCATCCGTAATGTGCTGGACAATGCCGTAAAGTACACGCCCCGGGGACGCATCGACGTTGTGGTACAAAAGACAGACACAGACGTACTTTTTGAGGTTCGCGACACGGGGGTGGGCATTCCCCGCGAAGCCCTGCCACACGTCACCGAACGCTTCTACCGGGTGCCATCCACAGCGATAGGCACTGAAGGACACGGTTTAGGCCTGAGTCTGGTAGCCCGTATTGTGACGCTGCATCAGGGGCAATTAGAAATCGACTCCCAGCCGGGCCAGGGGACAACCGTACGTGTGCGTCTGCCTGCCTTGCCTGTGTCGGTTCTGGAAACAAAAGTAATCGCTTAGCTTCCCTGATAAATCACGCGCCAGATGCGACCGCGTACCGAGTCGCTGATGTAGAGCGAACCGTCTGGTCCCACAGCCAATCCCATCGGCCGATGGCGGGCATCCCCGGTACTTCGAATGGTATCCGTCCCTGCAAATCCATTGGCAAACACTTCCCAGTCACCGGCCGGTGTGCCGTCAGGATTCATAGGTTGAAAGACCACATTGTAGCCGCCCTGGGGTAATGGCGCACGATTCCAGGAGCCGTGAAAAGCGATGAAGGCACCTCCCCGATAGCGCTCGGGAAACTGCGTGCCGTTATAGAAAATCAGGTCATTAGGAGCCCAGTGCGCCGGATAGGCCACCATGGGATCTTCAAACTGATTGCAACGTCCGACGATCTGTCCATCACCACCGTACTCGGGGGCCAGCACTTTTTTGTGCTGAATTGGATCGTAGTAACAATAGGGCCATCCGAAATCATCCCCTTCGTCTACACGGAAGAACTCTTCGGCCGGTAGGTTGGCATTGTCTTCCGCGTCGAAATGCTCAGGCCAGAGCGTGTTGAGCTGGTCGCGGCCGTGCTGTACGACGTAAAGCGCATTGGCGAACGGATTCCAGGCAATGGCCACAGCATTTCGGATACCCGTAGCGTAGCGCAGGCCATCTTCCTGGCGCTGACCAGGTACGTCGGCCCGAAAACGCCAGATGCCCCCGTAGCGCTCCAGCAGCGGACAGGGATCCAGACCGGGCACGCCCCGCTGACGATCGCGCGCCTGACAGGCGTTCGAAGGCGCTCCGATGTTCACATACACATAGCCCTCCTCGTCGAAGGCAAACGTCTTAGCCGCATGCTGACGACGCTCGGGCAACCCCCCGGCTATCAGTTCGGGAGGTTCCTGCGGCAGCAGCGCCCCCTCAATGAGGCGATAGCGCAGCAGGGCTGTATCTGGCGCAAAGTAGAGATAGTCGTCCCAGATGTCGATACCAGTACCGGGGACGTCCCCGAAGTAGGCGATGATGTCCGCCCGGCCATCGCCGCTTGTGTCGCGCAGCGCAGCAATGCCATGGCCATTCTTCGGCCGCATCAGGGCTACGTAGATGTCGCCGTTGTCCCGCACCACAAGGTGGCGGGCACGTCCGACGTTGTCGGCTACCACCAACGCACAAAAGCCTTCGGGCAAGGTAATGCCTCCGTTGTCCGGATCACACACCAGCCCCTCTTGAACCGGCCAGCCGTTGGTGCCATTACATCCTGCCAGCAGAAATCCCAGTCCCAGGTACACTACGAATCGTCTCATAGAGTGCCTCCAGACGTGTCTGTATTTTTCTGGGAAAATATAAACACCCTCCGACCTTTGCCATAGGCAGCCTTACTGCTAAGCAGGCAATGTCGTACGCTGCATCTGTAGCAGGCGTAACACCAGGTAGTAGGGGATAAAATATCACGTCCATTTCCAGTGGCCCACTTAAGCGCCATGGGGCTGGTCCACCGGCCTGCTACAAAAACCAGATGTAAAAACCGGATGCCAGCGCAGACCAGCCTGTGCATATCGAGCCGGAACGATTTGAAAAGTGGCTTTACCAAGCACAGCCGGGTAGTCGCGCATGCCGCAACAGGACGAGACGCCCCAACCGTAGCCTATGGCTTTTCATAGCCCCCTGGAGGGCCCTTGTCCTATCCGCTTCCGATTCGTATCCTGACGCGAGAGGTGGGCGCACTTCCTGAAGACACCGCTATGCTGTCTGTGCGGAGTTATTGGATGTTGACGCTGACGGGCTTGCTCCTGTGGAGCGGATGCCTGGGTGATCTGCCCCGGGACAATCCGCTGGATCCCCGATCGGATCGCTATAAGCCCCAGGGACGTCTGGAAGGTGTGGTTACCCGACAGTATCCGCCCTATCCTCCGTTGGCGGAGGTGACCGTGCATCTGCTACCTGCTTCCAATGCATCGGAAGGAGGACGTCTGGCCTATACTGATCCGAATGGACGGTTCGTTTTTGATGAGCTGCCTCCGGGCGACTACCATCTGTTAGCGCAGACCTCGGGCTTCCAGGCCCTGCAGGACACACTCACTGTTACGGTCGCGGCTGGTCGGACGCAAACGGTCACCATACGCATGAATGCGCTGCCGCGTTTTACCAACTACACCGCCGTCACCATCCACATCAGCCGCTGGTGGCCGGCTACCGACCTGTACCGCCTGGAGGTTGAAGCCACCGTCACCGATCTTGACGATGTGCGCGACGTGGTGCGCGTATGGCTGGAGATCCCTGCCCTGAACTTTGCCGACACACTGGAAGCCCTGCAACCCGCCGGCCGTTTTTTCAAAACCCTGCTCCAGCAAGAGCTGCCGGGTGGGTCACTCCACAACCTGCTGGGCTACGAACTCTATCTGGGCGCCTTCGACCGCACCGGAGACACCGTCTATACCCCGGCCTTCCAGCTGGTCCGAGTTATCGACGACATACCCGTCGCCCTGGCCCCACGGGGCCTGGTCGCCGTCGACACAACCCGACCGGTACTGCGCTGGGAACCCATTACGCTACCTTTTTCCTTCAGCTATCGCATCGACCTGGTGCGCCGAGAAGCCGACCTGGACATTCCGGTACTGACCCTGAGCGGCCTGTCGGCCCTGCTCGATTCGATACGTGTACCACAACCGCTGGCCTCCGGCGTATATTACTGGACGATTTCTGTGGTCGATACTTTTGGAAACCGCAGCCGCTCTAAAGAAGCAGGATTTCAGGTGCCATGAGTGCTCCGCCAACCTCCCGAACCTCGCTGGATGCGCTTGTAGAAATCGCCCAGACCATCAACACGCTCCGGGATCCGGAGGCCGTGCTGGAAAAAGTGCTGGAGATCGCCATGGAGGCGCTTGAGGCCGAACGTGGCTTCATCCTCCTGAAGGCGCCCCAGCACCCTGAAGGGTTTGCTATCCGAAGTCAGCGCAACTTTACCGAACAACAACTGGGTGCGCTGGTGCGCATCTCGACCAGTGTCGTGCATGAAGTGCTCCGACGGGGCGAACCGGTGCTGGTCTATGAAGCCCAGCAGGATGAACGCTATGGGAAAGCGGAAAGCATCGTCCTGCAGCGCATCCAGTCGATCGCCTGTGTGCCGCTGCGCATCAAGGAGCGCCTGATCGGCGCCATTTACCTCGACAGCCTCTCCCAGCGGGGCCGCTTTACGCGCGACAACCTGCCCTTTCTGGAAGCTTTTGCCCATCAGGCGGCCATCGCCATTGAAAACGCCCAGCTCTACCAGGCCCTGCGCGAAGAAAACCGGCGGCTGCGTAGTGAAATCCAACGCTTACATGGTTTCGACGAAATCGTCGGACAGAGTGCGGCCATGCGCGAAGTATTCGACACCATGGCCCGCGTCCTTGATACCGACGCCACCGTGCTCATTGAAGGCGAAAGTGGTACGGGCAAAGAACTCATTGCACGAGCCATTCACTACAACAGCGAACGCAAAAACAAACCGTTTGTGGTAGTCTTCTGTGGCTCGCTACCCGATGAGCTCCTGGAAAGTGAACTGTTTGGCTACAAAAAAGGCGCTTTCACGGGCGCGCTATCCGATAAGAAAGGCCTTTTCGAGGTGGCCGACGGCGGTACGGTATTTCTGGATGAAGTCGGGGACCTGAGCCCCCGCATGCAGACGGCTCTGCTGCGCGTGCTGCAGGAAGGTGAAATCCGTCGTGTAGGGGATACGCAGGTTCGCAGGGTCAACGTCCGGGTCATCTCGGCCACCAACAAGCCATTGCGCGAGCTGGTCAAGCAGGGCAAATTTCGGGAAGATCTTTACTACCGCCTCAACACCATTCAGCTCACGGTACCTCCTCTGCGCCATCGACGTGGCGATATTCTGCTGCTGGCCCACCACTTTCTGGACAAATACGCGGTTAAAAAACGAGCGCACATCAAGGGCTTTACCCCGGAGGCATTGGAACTGCTGGAACGTTACCACTGGCCAGGCAACGTCCGAGAACTGGAAAACACAATCGAGCGGGCCGTTGTGCTGGCTCGAGGAGAGCTCATCACGCCGGAGGATCTGCGATTGCCCGAACCGCACGATGCTGAGGATCCTTTCGAGCCTGATCTGCCGCTGAAAGAAGTCGAACGCCGCGTGGTGCTGCGCACGCTGAAACGCCACGGCGGCAACGTTTCAGAAACGGCACGCGTGCTGGGCGTGTCGCGTCGCTGGCTGCACTACAAGCTGAAGGAATGGGACGTCCAGAACGCATAGGCGACCTGCAGCCCTTTGCAGAGCTGGCCGCTGGCCCCACGGCCACCGTCTATAAAGCCTATCAGGCGTCGCTGGACCGGTTCGTCCTGCTCAAGATTCTGCGGCCGGAACTGGCCGAAGATGAGACTTTCGTGCAACGTTTCGAAGAGGAAGCTCGATTGGCGGCCCGCGTTCAGCACCCTAACGTAGTGGCCGTCTACGCCTTTGGTCGGGAAGGTCCACACGTTTACTTTGCGACAGAATTTGTAGAAGGCCTTTCCCTTCGGGAACTGCTCACCCATGGTTCCCTGCCTCCTGCTTTAGCCCTGTATGTTGCTGCGGAGGTAGCCCGTGGGCTGAAGGCGGCCCACGAAAAGGGTGTGCTTCACCGTGATCTCAAACCGGCCAACATTCTGATCTCTTACACCGGACAGGTCAAACTGACCGATTTCGGCATGGCCTCGCTGCTCTCCAGCGGTGGCAACGAAGAAGTGCGCGGCACCCCCGGCTACCTGGCACCTGAACAGGTGCTGGGCGAAGCGCCCGGGCCGGCAGCCGACCTGTTCGCACTGGGTGCCACCCTTTTTGAGATGCTGACGGGCACCCCGGCCTTTCTGGGTGAGACGCCCGGCGAAATCTTCGATGCGCTGCTCCATCACGATCCGATCCCTCGCCTGCAACGCCTGGCGGCTGTGCCGGATGACGTGATCGCCCTGTGCGCCCGACTGCTGGCCAAACGTCCCGAAGCACGCTATCCCGACGCCACCGCGCTACTGCAGGACCTGGAGGCATTGCGCCAGCGACCTGAGCTGCGTGCCACACCCGAAGACCTGGCTACCTATATAGACCATCCTGAAGCCTTTCCCCGAATGCCTGTCCAGCCTGTCGTTACCACACCGCCCCGACCGGTTTCGTCATCTGCACACCGACCCCGATGGCACCTCGTAGTTGGGGCTATCGCTACCCTGACGCTGCTCGGCCTGCTCTTGCTGGCAGGACCGTGGCCATTCACGCCTCAAAGATCGATGTCGCCGTCTTCCGCTGCCTCTACCACGATCCAAACGACTACGCCCCCCGAGTCGTTGGTCGCTTCGCCCGTTGGCTCTCAATTATCGCCCGATACAACTGTCTCCCCTGTCCGGCCTTCGCCTTCGACAGCCAACCTACCCCGCCCCTCTGAAGAACGGCTTCCCTCTCTTCCTCCTCCGGATACTCCCCACCTTTCCCTGTCACCCCTCCCCGAAACGCAACCCGACCCGGCTCGCCTCCAGCTGGAGGTCACGCCCTGGGCCTACGTGCTGCTGGAACGACCGGATGGCATCGACTCTCTGGGCGCTACCCCCCTGGACACCCCGTTGACGCTGCCTGCCGGAAGCTACACGCTCCATCTGCACAACCCTGAGTTTCCTCCTTACCGGCTTTCCTTGAAGCTGCAGCCCGGTCAGGACACGCTGGTAGCCGTCTCGCTCTGGCTCCAGGTCGCCCGCCTGTGGCTCGAAGTGCATCCCTGGGCGCATGTGTACATCGACAACCGCTACTACGATGTCATCCCCCCACAGGAACAGCCATTCATTCTGGAACCCGGCATACACCGGCTACAACTGGTCCATCCAGAACTGGGCACGTTCGACACACTCTTGCAGCTTCAAGCACACACAGCCGAAACACTACGTGTAGACCTATTGCGCCGCCATCCACAACCGGAACGCTAATTGTCAGGCCAGAATTGCTGCAAGCAGTTTCTGCCATGTGTTATCGATTCTGTGCAAAGTATGCGCAGCACCACTGCAGATGCTGCGCAACATCCATGCGCATGCGACGTGTGCTGAAGGTATGGGGCTGGCTATGGCTGGGCCTTGCGCTATCCGCACAGGCGCAGGTGTGGCATGAATTACCCCCAATGCCCACCCCTCGCTATGCCGCAGCTATCGCCCCATTGAAAGGACTGCTCTATGTGATTGGAGGCATCGGGGAAGGCGATACCCTTCTGAGCACGGTCGAAGCCTACGATCCGGTCCGTCGCGTCTGGATCCGTGAGCTGCCCCAGCTGGATGAGCCGCGTGCCTATGCGGCCGCTGTCGTGTTGGAAGACCGTATTTATCTGATCGGCGGACTTGAAGGGGAAACCCTGGAAGACGCTGAAGAAACCGACGACGTCCTGGTTTTCTTTCCCGAAGGCGGATGGAAAAGCATCGCTTCGCTTGAACAAGCGCGCTATGGATTGGCAGCAGTCGTTTTCAAAGAGCGCATCTATGCAATTGGCGGCTTTTCACGTGAGGTGGAAAGGGTCGATCGGCTTAATCCCCAGCCGATTCCCCTTAATACCATCGAAGCATATGATCTACAGCGCAACACGTGGGAAACCGTAGCCCATCTATCCCAGGCCGTCGCGCTGGCCGCCGCCGCTGTCCTTGAGGGGGATATTTATATCATCGGTGGGCTCAGCCGCAATATTCCCGTAACGCTCATCCAGCGTTTTCAACCGGAGTCTAACGAAGTAGGAGCTTTGAAGTTTGCGCTACCGCAGGAATGGTGGGCAGGGGCCGCCCTGACCTATCGGCAACAGATCATTCTACTCGGCGGACTCGGTGGCGCCCGAGGTACCTCGCTGGCAAATGTCTCCGCCCTTCGAATTTCCGCCGATAACGTAACCTTCCGAGAGTTGCCTGCCCTGCTACAAGCCCGCTTTAGCTTTGTAGCCGCTGCCGTTCGGGATACCCTGTTTGTATTCGGCGGTCTGGATCAGCCCGAAGGTCAGCTGTTGGATGCTGCCGAAGCAGCCCCTGCTTCTATCCTAACGCCCAACGAAGCACTGCAACTGCCGGCCGATTTTGAGCTGGCCGCTCCCTCACCGCATCCTTTCCGCACCCGGGTTACCTTTACTTTCAGTGTCAGTACGCGGTTACCCCATGCACCCGTACAGCTCGTTGTTTATGATCTACTGGGACGCCCGGTCGCTCGACTGCTTGACCGTCCACTACCACCCGGCCGCCACACACTTACCTGGACCGGCACCGACGCTTCGGGACATCCCGTGCCTGCCGGCGTTTACCTGGTACGCCTCACGCAGGGACCCTACCAATACAAACGTCTGCTGATCCGGACGCGTTGAACGTATGCACCGGGCCGCACGCCGCTACCTGTTGATCTGTGGAGGCATGCTCCTCAGCATTGCCACAAAGGCCCAGCCTGTCTATACACCAGAACAGCTGCTCCAGACTGTCTGGCAGGCCTACCAGGCGCTGGAGTATGATCGGGCCGACAGTCTGGCCCGACACGCCCTGACCGACTATACTCGCTTCACACCGGACCAGCTGGTGGCGCTGCATACGGTACTGGCCCTGGTGGCCATGTCGCGCAACGAACCGACCGAAGCCCGTCGTCATTTCGAAGCAGCCCTTTCGCTGAATCCTGAGCTTCAGCTCGATCCGGTGCTGGCCTCGCCCAAGGTGCGTGATTTCTTTGAGCAAATTCGTCAGGAGATGCAGCGCCTCTCACCTCGGACGACCGCAGAAACTACCATTCGGTACGTGTTGCGCCCCGACCCCCGCCCGGAAGCAGCCCTGCGTTCCCTGCTGCTGCCGGGATGGGGCCAACGCTACAAAGGTCAACACCGGAAGGGTTGGATCCTGACCGGAAGCTGGGGCCTGCTGCTCGGGGGCAGTCTGACCACCCATCTGCAATATAAACGTGCCTATAATCGCTACCGCCGCGAGACCGACCCCACCCGCATTGAAACTCGCTACCGCACAGCGAATCGCTGGTTCAAAACCCGCAATGGGTTGCTCATAGGACTGACAGCCGTATGGGCCTATAGCTATCTGGATGCCCTGCTGCAACCGGTCGCTGCCGAAGCGCCGATCGTGCGTCCTTATGTTGTGACCACAACCCCGGGCCTGAAACTACAGTGGCGGTTCTGAACCGTGCATACGCTGCAACGACGTGTGCCCAGCGTGCGCACAAAGCGTGCTCGTACTTCGCTTTGAATTTCACGGCACGTTCTTTGTTGGCCCTACAACGCAGGGGGGTGATCGACCCGTCCCGCGCCGGAAGCCGGGATGAGGGAGCACGCGAAAGGGGGTCCTGCAGAGAGGATCCCCTTTCAGTATTTTTACACTTTAAGGCCAGCCGTCTCCGAAGCATACCCCTGACGCAGAGACAAGTTTAATCGCCCCCCGTTTCAAAGAGCCTGCCTGGCAATCCCTGTTGCTGCTGACTGACCCGGACCACTGTTAGCCCTTAATGCACCCAATCGGTCGAAGCTGCACTACCTTACGGGAGATACCCGCCCGATGGCATACTTCAACCACTTCGGCGACGTCCTTATAGGCCTCCGGGATTTCTTCGTTGATCGTACGGATGCTGGCTCCCCGCACGATAATGCCTCGCGCACGCAACTCGTCAGCCACACGACGACCGCTGGCAACCTTCTTGGCTTTCGTCCGGCTGAGCTGACGACCGGCCCCATGACACGTGCTGCCAAACGTCTCCTCCATAGCCTGCTCAGTACCGATCAGAACGTAAGAGTAGCGTCCCATGTCGCCCGGAATCAGCACGGGCTGGCCGATGCTTCGATAGGCCGCCGGAATCTGGGGGTGCCCCGGCGGAAACGCGCGCGTTGCTCCTTTACGGTGCACACACACACGCCGCCGCTCGCCATCAATTGTGTGCTCTTCAATTTTAGCAATGTTGTGCGCTACTTCATAGACCGTCCGCAGCCCGACATCTTCCGCACGCATACCCAACGCTTCGGCAAACGCCCTGCGGGTGTTGTGCGCGATAATCTGGCGGTTGGCAAAGGCGAAGTTAATGCCGCAACGCATGGCGGCCAGATACTGCTGGCCTTCAGGCGAGCGCAGCGGTGCACAGGCCAGCTGGCGATCCGGCAATCGAATATGGTACTTGGCCCGTGCCCGATCCATAATCGCCAGGTAATCGTCGCAAATCTGATAGCCAAAGCCCCGTGAACCGGTATGAATGATGACGGTCACCTGGCCCGGAAACAATCCCATAGCCCGAGCCGCTTCATCGTCAAAGACCTGCGCCACGTAGCCCACTTCCAGAAAGTGGTTGCCCGAGCCCAGCGTGCCAAGTTGATCCCGCCCGCGTTCATAAGCGCGCTCCGAGACGGCTGCCGGATCGGCCCCTTCAATACGACCGTTCTCCTCAATGAATTCCAGGTCAGTTTCCGATCCAAAGCCCTGTTGCACAGCCCAGCGAGCGCCTTCGATAGCCACACGGCGCAGCTCCTGCTTCGACACCTTGAGCGCGCCTGAAGCGCCCACCCCGGTGGGCACACGCCGGAAAAGCATCTCGACCAACCGCTCCAGATGCGGCACCACCTCCTCATAGGTTAACCGACTGGCCAGCAGCCGCACGCCACAATTAATGTCATAGCCGACCCCACCGGGCGAGATGACGCCCTCATCCAGATCAAAGGCCGCTACACCGCCGATGGGAAAACCATATCCCCAGTGGATGTCGGGCATAGCCAGCGAATACTTGACAATGCCGGGCAGATGCGCCACGTTGACGGCCTGCTGAGGCGCCTGATCTTCCTTCAGTTCACGCAGGATTTTCTCGCTGGCATAGATGCGCGCCGGCACCCGCATGCCGCCTGTTTTGGGAATCTCCCAGAGGTTATCGTGAATTTTGACAAAGCGCACTTCCGCCATGGCTGTCTTTTATTCGCAACATTGGCAATACCTTTTTAACAGCCTGGCGGCGTTTCCGTTCAGGCCACCGCCCGCCGCTTTGTCGAACGCGTCCCCCACCGCATCCATTCCGCCCGACGCACCAGCAGATCCAACGTCAGCGCTGCACTCCAGGAGAATTGCTCCGACCCGTGTCCTTCTCCTGTATAGGGATGGTAATACTCATAGAAGCCATGGCGTTCGACAAGCAATCGGACGGTACGGCAGAGATGAGCGGCATGCTCAATGTATCCGTAACGGGCCAGCCCCTCGATGAGTAGCCAGTTGATGTTAATCCAGACCGGTCCTCGCCAGTATTGTACGGGCGAAAAGCCCAATCCATTGGGATCGTAACTCGGCACGGAATACCGTGAGCCGTCCCAGTTGAAAAAGCCCGAGGCTTCCAGATGGCTGACCAGACGGGCTGCCTGAAGGCCATCCGGAATGCCCGCAAACAGCGGCGTAAAGCAGGAAGCCATACGCACCCAGATCGGACGATCCAGTACCAGATCATAGTCAAAGTACAGCGCCCGTTGCTCATCCCAGAGGCGCTGGTTGACCGCCTCCGCTACCTGCTGTGCTCGCCGACGAAACGGCTCCGGATTTTCACCCAGCACCGATGCGATTTCTGCCAGATCCTGCTCTGCCCGGCAGAGCAGGGTATTGAAGAGCACATCCTGTACCAGGAACGGACACGTTTGCCGGATGCGCGCTTCGTCGTAGCCCGCTTCGGCAAACAAACGCACCAGGTACAGGTAGCGGTCATACTCAGCCCCGGTCGGACGATCGGCTTCGGCCACCAGCATGGTGTCGATACGGCGATAACGCGGCCGATCGCTCGGGTTGAGATGCATCCGCTGCACAATGCCGTCCCACAGCGGCGCATTATCCATGCCCGACTCCCAGGGATGCCGGATGTATACCAGCCCTTCTCGGCGGGGATCGCGCTCCCGGAAAAGGTAGTCATGCCAGGCTACCAGGCCGGGAAACAACTTCTCCAGAAATATCCGTGCGCGCCCCCTGTCTTTTGCCTGCAGGTAGATCGTCCAGGCGGTCGTTGCATGTAGCGGTGGTTGCACAATGCCGGATGTTGCCCTGCGCGATGGCGCCGCCGGACATCGATGCGTTTCCCAGATCCCCGGCCCCGGGAAATATTCACGACGCCGCTGATCAAACACTATATGTGGCAACAGCCCATTGCGCCATTGCGCCCGAAACAGATGCAGCAGCTCCTGCTGCGCCCGTCCTTGATCCTCATGTACCCACCCCAGCGCAATGAAGGCCGCATCCCAGGACCACTGGTGTGGATACAGACGCGGTGCCGGCTTTGTAAAGCGTCCTGCCCAGTTGCCTTCCAAAACCTGACGTGCCTGCTCACGCAAGCCTGCGCTTGAACCCATATATGGTCTTACAGCTGCATTCTGGTAGCTTACAGCATATATTATCGGATGCATTCATCAAAGCTTAACATGGCGCAAACGCAACGCGGCAATTGGTTCAAGCGAGGAGGAAGCTCTGGCGCAGGGCGTTGCGCGCCTCTGGCGCAACACTCGCCGGAACTTCAACGGTAGGCTGCACCGTTCTTTTTTTGAAGGGGTCTAACCCGCTGAAATGACCGTCAAGGGTCGCGCTCACCTAAACGAAGGAAAAACTATGCGTATTGAAATACCCCGTGAAGCCGAACGATTTGGAGCCAATCACATCTATGGCGTCCAGAAGGTCTATGAGCTGGACTCCGGCCTGCGCCAGGACGCCCCGGCCGCCGAAAACAGCGTGATTCAGAATCTCCCTTACGAGACGCTCTACGAGATCGAACGCGATATGGCCATTGTGGTCCCTATTCGAGACGAGCGTCTCAAACTGCTGGAGGGGGTGCTCTTTGGTATTCCACACCAGTGCACGGTTATTATCGTCTCAAACAGCCGCCGTGCACCAGTCGATCGCTTCAAAATGGAGCAGGATGCAATCGAAACCTGGTCGCGCTTTACCCGGAAACAGCTACTTCTCGTCCATCAGAAAGACCCCTTTATTGCCCGTGCGCTGGCCGAAGCAGGCTACCCGTACATCCTGGACGAAAACGACCTGGTGGCCAATGGCAAGGCCGAAGGCATGATTGTGGCTACCTTGCTGGCTCGCATTCTGGGCAAACGCTACATTGGCTTCATCGACGCGGACAACTACTTTCCTGGAGCCGTTTACGAGTACGTGCACGAATATGCGGCCGGCTTCGCACTGAGCAAGTCACCCTACACGATGGTGCGCATTGCCTGGCACAGCAAACCCAAGGTCGTCCAGTCTCAATTATTCTTTGCCAAATACGGTCGCACGTCGGTGGTCACGAATCGCTTCCTGAATCAGCTCATCAGCTACTACACCGGCTTTGAAACCGAAGTGATCCGCACCGGCAACGCCGGCGAACATGCGATGACCATGGAGCTGGCCATGCTTCTGGACTATGCGACCGGCTACGCCATTGAACCCTACCACTACATCGACCTGCTGGAGAAGTACGGGGGTGTGATCGAAAGCGCTCATCCCGAAGTCATGCAGCATCAGGTCAACATCTTCCAGATTGAATCGCGTAATCCCCACCTGCACGAATCCAAAGGCGACGAGCACATCGATGATATGATCCTCTCATCGCTTCAAGTGATTTATCACTCGAAAATCTGTCCAGAACCCATTAAGCGTGAGGTGTTGCGTGAGCTGTATCGACGGGGCATTCTGGCCAAAGGGGAGGAGCCGGCTCCCCCACGCATCTATCCGGTTTTGCTAAATGTGGACCTGGAAGCTTTCCGTGATACCCTGATGCGAGCGCCTTATGCCGAACAACTGGAGACTATCGCTCAGGCGCGGGGCTATCGTCGCCGGCTGCCTCGACCCACAATTACCTCCCCTGAAGGTGACGGATCTGAAACAGTCGCAACCCCGGCATGAACCGGCTACCCACGCCGCTACCTGTTGTCTTTACGGATTTGGACGGGACACTGCTCGATCTGCACACGTATGACCCCGGTCCAGCCCGTGAAGCTGTAGCTCGCCTGTTGGAGCACAACATCCCGATCGTATTTTGCTCTTCCAAGACGCGCGCCGAACAGTTGGCCTATCGACGGCAACTGGGCATACGCGACCCGTTCATTGTAGAAAACGGTGCTGCCATTTTCCTTCCCCGGCGTTACTTTACCATTCCCTACCAAGCACGTCCCGCTGCCCACGGGCTGGAGGTGATCGTCCTGGGGCGTTCCGCTACCGAAATACGCCGAGCCCTTCGAACAATCCGCAAGGAGACCGGCCTGTCTTTCCGAGGCTACCACGAAATGACGGTCGAAGAGGTCGCCACGTTGACTGGTCTGCCGCCCGAAGCGGCCCGTTGGGCCATGAGCCGTGAATACAGCGAAACAATCGTGGTGGATTTTGACCCGACGGATTGGCAACGCTTCAATGCGGCGCTGGCCACACACAGCCTGGTGTGCTTTGCAGGCGGCCGCTTCTACACGGTTGTAGGACTTGGCACCGACAAAGGACGGGCTGTCCGACAGCTGGCTGAGCTATATCGCCAACAATACGGAGCCATTCTCACCATCGGACTGGGGGATAGTCCCAATGATGTGCCGATGCTCCGGGCCGTGGATCGCCCTTTTCTGGTGCAGCGGCCGGATGGTAGCTGGGAGTCGGTCAATGTTCCAGGTCTGGTGCCTATTCCGGCACCCGGCCCGCAGGGTTGGCATATGGCCATCGAACAGTTGCTCGCTCAGCTCGCCGTTTAAGCTGCCCCGACACCGGACAGTACCGCAGCCATCTGTACCTTAAACTGATGAAACGACTTGCCGTTGATCAGCGGCAGGGTCTCCCAGGTCTTGTGTCCAGGAGGCAGCAGCAAACGTGCCGGAATGTATTTGATGCGGACGCCCGGCATCGTTACGCACCGTGCAGGAAACTGCTGGAGAAAGTGCCAGAACTGTGGGAAAGCCCGCTGTAGCAGTTCTTGACGAGACCATCCCCGCAACTGTAGTCCCTGCAACAGCGCCGGTGTGCAAACATCTTCTGGATCCACACCGACCCGGGAAGCCTGGCAACTCAGCACCATTGCGGGAATACGCCGATCCA
Source organism: Rhodothermus sp. (assembly GCA_030950375.1). Lineage (GTDB taxonomy): Bacteria > Bacteroidota > Rhodothermia > Rhodothermales > Rhodothermaceae > Rhodothermus. The sequence continues at coordinate 141,991 of JAUZRN010000010.1, forward strand.
CAGGGCCCACATAGCGTTGTTGGCGAAGCGTCAGATCAATCACGGCGAAAGGCGGAGCCACAACCCAGGCATGGGGCACCTCTACCGGCTTCAGATCGAACAGATAGAAAATACGAGGACGCACGTCGGCCGGCACGAAGGAAATGACACATCCACCGGCGACAATGTAGCTCCAGATACCCAGCTCCTCAAGCAACCGACTTAACAAGGTGCTGGTCTGCACGCAACGTCCCGGTCGTCCATCGGCAACCAGCTCTGCCTGCAACCATCGGGTCAAACGCGGTATAACCTGGCGCACGTGTTGCGTGTAAGCAACTGCATGGCCCCGGGCTTCCACATGCCGGGCGTACAGCCACAACACTTCCGGATGCCGGTCCAGGAGTTGCTGAAAGGATGGAGCGCGATAGCATCCCGGTACATCGAACCGGAATCTGAAGTTTTCTGCCTTAGGTCGCACGTCAGACACGAGCCGTGCCACGATAGGCGTCCTTTCCTGGAATAGATTAAATCGGCCTGCAGGGGATCTGGCTTAAATGGCAGGGGTCCCTATCGCCATCGATCAGCCCGTAGCGGGGTTGGATCGATTGGCGGTGCAGCTCCACTGATCAACGCCGCCACCAGTTCACCTGTAACGGCTGCCAGCGAAATGCCCAGCATGGCATGACCCGTTGCCAGCCAGAGATTGTCGGTGCCGGGTACCCGGTCGATCACCGGCAGACCGTCGGGCGTACAGGGACGCAGTCCCGCCCAGATCTCGGCCTGCTCCATCGCAGGCAACCGAAGCGTCGGCAGATACCGACCGGCTGCCCGATAGATTGCCTGCACGCGTCGCCAATTCAGCGACAGCTCCAGTCCCGCCAGTTCCAGGGTTCCGGCCAACCGAAATGCCTCTCGAAAGGGTGTTACCGCCACTTTGGTCTCCGTCAGTAACAGCGGACGTCGCGGCATGCCCTCCGGCGGTGTGAATGTCAGGCTATAGCCTTTGGCCGGCTGCAGAGGCAACCGATACCCGACAGTCCGCACCAGCTCGGCCGACCACGCACCAGCCGCCACCACAACCAGGTCGGCCGCCAACGTCCCGTTAGGTGTACGCACGCCCACCACCTGATGTCCGCGACGCACCAGCTCCGTTACCGGCGTGTTCGGCAACAACTGAACACCCTGCTGCTCCAGATAGCGGTACAAAGCTGCCGTAAATCGATCGGGCCGCAGATGCGCATCCCCCGGGAAAAACAGCCCCCCCTGTGCCCGCACTTCGGTTCCGGCCAGCTCCGCCAACTGTTCTGCAGCCATCCATGCATGTGCTATGCCCAGCCGCACCGCTTCCCGTGCCAGCGCTTCACACTCCCGCCGCCCTTCTTTACCTTGAAAAGGCATAAGCAGCCCCTCCCGACGCAACTCGAAATCACCGACCGCCTCCTGAAGCTGAACCGTCAGCTCACGACTGCGCTCCAACAACGCCTGCAACACCGGCGCACTGCGAACCACATGCGTACCGGTGGCCGCCCGGCGAAAGCCCCAGAGCCAGCGCAAAAGCTCCCGATCCCAGCGAGGCCGGATATAAAAAGGACTTTCCGGATCCAGCAACCACCGCAATCCCTTGCTGATCACCCCCGGCGCTGCTAACGGCACAACATGACTCGGACTCAGAAAACCAGCATTACCATACGAACAGCCATCACCAATCGCCCCCTGATCAACCACGGTGATCGAAAAATCGCCGCGGCGATGCAGAAAAAAGGCGGATGCCAGACCAATGGCTCCGCCTCCTACAATGACAACCGACGGCATATCCCGTTCGCCGAATGGTTATACCAGACAACATAGTCTAAAAATACCGGAAAACTGCCGCGATGGGGATCATGCCTGTCAGTGAAAATCGTGTTGAATCTGATCACTACGTCTATGACATTGAAGGATGGTGCGATGACCGCACCCATCCAGGCAACCGCTTCACCCCCCTCCTCCAGGACGATCTTACACCTGCAGCGACATCACGCCCCGGCTCGCACTTAGCCTTCTCAGCCTTAAAGCCCCCTTCCATCCCCAATCCTCGCCTGAGGTGTGATGCATCTCGACGACCAAGCAACATGGCCTGATCGCATGCCGAACAACTTTTTTACCTCTGCTTTCCGATCGCTCCTGATTGCACGGCCAAGAAGAAACTCCAGCTTTCCAGAACGTAACGTCGCTGCCTGCAAAAACATCGTCGATCCCAGGACACTACCTGGCCACCTGCCGTCACTCAAACGCTCTCTGAAACGTTATCATTTAGACTCCGATACGCCAGTATGGCCAGATCAAACATAACGACGAAAGCACCAGCCATCTTCGGAGCATTTACTATCAAAACTACAGGGTCCCTGGCAGTCCAGTAAGGAAAGCAGCTTATAGGTATAGGCATAAGCCAAGTACGGGTATATTCAAGGTATATTCAAGGTATCTTCAAAAATACAAAATAAATTTTAATAAAAACTCATTAATCAAATCAATCTGTAAAAGCTATGGTGACGCCTAAAAAGAAAGTAGCTGCCCTTACCATGATTCTTTGCCTGGTAGGTGTATTGGCCATCTCAATGGGCACCTCGAGCCATGTAGGTTATCTCGTTGCTCAATGGTTAGATGCGAATGGGATGGTAGAGGCGGGTCTAACCGGAGCAGGCGGCGCGCTTGGAGGGCTCGCTGGGGAATGGGCCGGAGCTCGGCTTGGAGCATGGATAGGAGGAAGAGTTGGTGCGCTCATGGGACCGGCCGGACTGGTAATTGGAGCAGGAGTTGGTGCGATGTAATGCTTGCTGGCTTACGCGTGCCCGCTGCACAACGCTACGCAGCGGGCACGCGTTCTGATATATCTTCGCTTCAAACTTGCAAAAAAATGGGTAACGGCTTAATAATTGGAGTAGCGGTTGCGACCTTTTTTATCCTCGTGCAATTAGCAACATCATCGCTAACAAAGTTCAAGGAGAGATGGTGGGTGTTTTTAACTGAATGGGTTTTTATGTTATTTACAACAAACTTATTTATATATTTTATTACATATTTTCAAGAAAAATGGAAACTTATACTAATTGCTATATTATTTGTATCTTCTCTAATAAGTTTCAATTGGGTATTACGTCCAATATTTCTACTTCTTCACAAAAATAAATTACATGATTGCGAAGAAATAAAAAATGGATATACAATAAATATGGAAAACATATACAAGTTTATATTTACGAAGATTCATTACCTAATGCAATTGCTATTGGTGTTATCTCATCCTTTCAGGCAATCATTATAGGACGTCCCTTGTGGGAACAGCTATCGCCCGATGACCTGCGAGCGATCGTAAGCCACGAGGTGGGACATCTCTTTCATAATCATACGATTATCTTATATTTATCAAGTCTTCTTTCAGCAACTTTGTTCATGACAGGCTACCTCATTCTGCATGAATATATACAAGAATATTTAAGAGGAACATCTGAATATATATACATAATAATTATTTCTTTAAAATCTGGTTTGATGGCATTGATCACATGGGGACTATTTCACCAGGGTATTGTAGAACGACGGCTCGAGTATGCAGCCGACCGCTTTGCAGCCCGGAGTGTAGGTGCTAAAAACTACGCAAAGGCGCTAAAAAACCTTGACTCGATCATGAAGGGCGCTCTTAGTAAAGGAGCGTTATCACATCCCTCTCTCTTAAAACGGCTGAAAAATATTGGATACTCACCTTCTATCTAATCCTTGAGAGGGTAGGTGTAGAAGAGTTAACCAATGCCCTGCTACAAGTGCCTTGTGCTGTAGGTCGATCGGCCTACGATGCATTACGTTGAACGTAGTGACATTATGCAAGCTTAGCGCAATACCCAAGAGAATTGGCATAACAGTATACCATTCTCTTTCTTCTTCAAGTATCCATTTGAGTTATATCCATGATTCTGAAGGTAATCAAACAGAATGCTCTTCTGTTTAGTCTATCCCTCAGTATATGGGGAGTTGGGGTTTGCCTTTCAGAACCCTGGGCAGCATCTCAAGAAACAATCTCTAAGACTATTAACTGTGAACAAATGATCTTAACAGATGTAATATCAGATTTTGGAATCATCATAGGAAAAAATCTACTCGTAGCATTTCTTACTATAAGTGGAGGACTTATTAGTGGAGGATTATTTACTATAATGATTCTGTTGTATAATGGATTTCTACTCGGCATCATCATCCGAGAAGCATTTAACCTGGGTATAAAAATACATGTTCTTATATTAGCTCTTGCTCTGCATGGTCCGATCGAAATCTTAGCATTTTCCCTGGCAGGTTCCTTCGGATTGCGCGGTTTTTTTCTATTTCTGTCAGTGGATCCGTACGGAACAGATTGATTTTACTTATTTGCCAACCCGTTACGAATTAGGACTCGTATCTGCGCTCTTACTATTCGCCGCTTTCTTTGAAACTGTTGCCCTCATTATTCAAAATGACTATGCGTGCTTCGCCTTCTAAGTTGTTTGCTCTCGTGGCAGGCGGATTTCTTCTTATTGGCCTCCTTCTGGGAGCAATTACGGTAGAACGCTTTGTTAGCTCAGCACCGGAAACCATACATCGGTATATGCGCCTTAGCGGATACATCAGCGTTGCGCTCACAACAACAGGCACGCTGGTAATATACATACTGACCGGCATCTTCACGTGGGGGCTCGGCGTGTTTGTGAACATGGAACCTTCGAAAATCTCGCTGACGTACGCTTGCTGCTGGCTAATCGGGCTTGGAGGATTGTTTCATATCGTTAGTTTTATCTTTGCGAATGCCTATCTATTCGACCATCTGGCGCTCTTTAGGGGAGAGCAGCTTGTCTACTTTCTGGAAAAAGCAATGTACCAAACGCATTGGTATAGGTGGCAACAGTGGCTTGAAGCCGCCTTCTTCATAACAGCTCCGCTGACGTTTGGGCTAAGTCTGTACCGAAAGGAAAAGGAACATGCTGGAGCCAAGGGGATTTTGGGAGCCGCCAGCACCCTGTTTCTACTGGCCCTCCTGGCATTCTTGAGATCTGCCTTGCGGTAAGCTCTGGTAAAGTCTCATTTCACTGAATTGAGCACACACGCCTCGTTTAGCAAGCACGGTGCAGGCACGTCGAAATAGTCAGCCTGATATTGAAGGCTGTCTGGACGAACTCCATTCTGAGCCTTCATACAATACCAGATGCCGGAAAATCATCCCCGGTCGCATCGCTGAACAGCGGTCAGCCTGAGGGTATCGCCCACAATGACACCCGAAGCTGTGTTTATCGACTGGCTGTTGTATTCTTAAAGTACCTGAAATCCGCGGCGATAGGGATCACGTTCGTCAATAAAAATCGTGTTGAATCTGATCACTCGTGCCCATTCTTCGATACTGGGCACCATGGCTGGAAAGTCTCCTACCTGTGCCACGGCTTCAACTCGCCCGACAAACAGGCTACCAATAATGCTTTCATGCACAAAGGTGTCGCCCACCTGCAACTTCTCTCTTGCATAAAGCTGAGCCATCCGGGCTGACGTAACCCGTACCGCCCGGCGACCGATCTATCGCTTTCATGCCGGATCATGCCAGAAAAAATTGCATTGCGGGCATGCGCCCTCAACAGCCGCTAACACCTCCCGTACGGCCAGTTCTCTCTCTTCCTGGCTCAGCACGTTGCCCTTCCCCCAGCGTTCCCAGCATGATCAGCCCGTCCACGCCCTCTTCAATCAGGAACCGTAGTGGCAATGCAGACCAGCTACGTCCACCTGATCGTCCTTCAGGTCATGTATTAAAAAAAGAAGCTCCGGCCGTCACCGGAGCCTTTTCTCTGGCGAAATCCCTGGCGTAAGGTCAGGCTGTCTGCACGCCCTGTGTAGTCTGCAAATACGCTTCCCAGTCTTTCAGGAAGCGTTCCAGTCCTACATCTGTCAGAGGATGCTTCAGAAGCTGCATCATGACCTTGAAGGGCATGGTGGCCACGTCAGCCCCCATCAATGCTGCCTGCAACACATGCATCGGATGACGCAACGAAGCGGCCAGCACCTGCGTCTTGAAGCCATAGTTCCGATAGATGCGCACCACCTGCTCGATCACGCGCATCCCGTCGGAGGAGACATCGTCCAGGCGTCCGGCGAACGGACTGATGTAGGTGGCTCCGGCCTTGGCCGCCACCAATGCCTGCATGGGCGAAAAGCACAGCGTACAGTTCGTGCGAATGCCTTCCGCGGCCAGGGTCCTGATCGCCCGGATTCCTTCAGCGATCAGCGGAATCTTCACGACCACGCGCGCGTGGATGCGGGCCAGCTCCCGCGCCTCGCGTAACATGCCTTCATAGTCGGTGGCCGTCACTTCGGCCGACACGTCGCCTTCGACCAGCTCACAGATCTGGTAAATGTGCGCGTGAAAGTCACGTGCCCCGGCTTTGCGAATCAGGGTCGGGTTTGTCGTTACCCCATCCAGGATGCCCAGACTTGCGGCCTCGCGGATCTCGTCCAGGTCGGCGGTGTCCAGGAAAAATTTCATGGCACGGTCTGTTTTTATTTTCCTGTATTTCTGAAGCCTACGCGTTGCGCTCTGCAAAGCTCCGCCCATTTCAGCGTTGTTGGAGCAAGGCGCGTACTTCATGGGCTATGCGCTCAGACGTAAAGCCAAATTTTTCAAATAGAATTTTTCCCGGTGCCGACGCCCCAAAGCGCTCCAGACTGATAATACGACCCTGGCATCCTACCAGCCGTTCCCATCCCTGCCCCACGCCGGCCTCGATGGCCACCCGCACGGTCACGTCAGAGGGCAACACTGCTTCCCGATAAGCGGCTTCCTGGCTGTCGAACAGCTCCCAGGAAGGCACGCTGACTACGCGTGTACCAACACCGTCAGCCTCGAGCTGCTCGGCAGCTGCCAGGGCCACATGCACTTCGCTACCGGAGGCCAGCAGGATCGCCTGCAGCGCTCCCCACGCTTCTTTCAGGATATAGGCCCCTCGTCGAACGCCTTCGGCCGGTGCCAGCTGCCGACGATCCAGTACCGGGACGCTCTGCCGCGTCAGTACAAGCACGGTCGGCCCGTCTACGCGCTCAAGGGCTATTTTCCAGGCTTCTACCGTCTCGGTCGCGTCGGCCGGCCGTAGCACCACAACATGAGGAATGGCCCGCAGACTGGCCAGATGCTCTATCGGTTGGTGTGTGGGACCGTCTTCGCCCAGTCCGATGGAGTCATGCGTGAACACGTACACAACCGGCTGCTCCATGAGCGCGCTCAGTCGCAACGCCGGCCGCAAATAGTCGCTGAAGATCAGAAAGGTGCTGGCATAGGCCCGCAGCCCATGCAGGGAGAGGCCATTGCAGATGGCTGCCATGGCATGCTCGCGTACCCCGAAGTGAATGTAGCCGCCCTTCCGATTGTCACGACTGAACGCTTCGCGGCCTTGGGGATGTGTCTTATTCGATTCAGCCAGGTCGGCCGACCCGCCTATCAACTCCGGAAGTCGAGTCGCCAGCACGTCGAGTACCGCTCCGCTCGCATTGCGTGTGGCCACAGCCTTGCCCGCTTCAAAGACAGGAAGTCCCTCATCCCATCCTGGCGGAAGCTGGCGTTTCCACCACCGGTCCAGTTCGGCTGCTTCGGCCGGATAGGCTTCCCGATAGCGGGCGTGCAGCGTTTCCCATTCGGCCTGCCACTGCTGCCCCTGTGTCACGGCCTGCCGCATGTGCTGGTAGACTTCTTCCGGCACATAGAAGGTTTGATCCGTGGGCCAGCCCAGATTTTGCTTGGTAAGGCGCACCTCTTCAGGACCAAGAGGCGCCCCATGCACGGCAGCGGTATCCTGCTTATTCGGACTCCCATAGCCGATATGCGTACGTACGACAATGAGCGAAGGTCGCTCGGTTTCAGCCCGTGCCTGCCAGAGGGCTGCGTCAATGGCTACCAGATCGTTGCCATCGTCCACGTACTGTACGTGCCAGCCATACGCTTCAAAGCGAACGCCAACATCTTCGGTAAAGGTGATGTCGGTCGGTCCATCAATGGAAATATCGTTGTCGTCGTAGAGCACGATCAGCTTGCCCAGTCTCAGATGGCCGGCCAGCGAAGCCGCCTCATGCGAGACGCCCTCCATGAGATCACCGTCAGAAGCAATCACGTACGTAAAGTGATCAAATAGTGGGAATCCGTCCCGGTTGAAATGTGCTGCCAGATATTGCTCGGCAATGGCCATGCCGACCGCATTCGCAAAGCCCTGTCCCAGCGGTCCCGTGGTGGTTTCGACACCAGGCGTCAGGCCATACTCCGGATGTCCCGGCGTGCGGGATCCCCACTGCCGAAAGCGCTGCAGTTCTTCCATGGGCAGCGCATAACCCGTCAGATGCAGCAGCGCATAGAGCAGCATGGACCCATGTCCGGCCGATAGAATAAACCGATCTCGATTCGGCCACTTCGGATCGCGCGGGTTGTGCCGCAAATGCCGGGTCCAGAGCACATAAGCCATCGGCGCAGCCCCCATCGGCATCCCCGGATGGCCAGATTTCGCCTGCTCAACTGCATCAACGGCCAGAAAGCGTATCGTGTTGATGCACAGATGGTCCAGCTCGGTCGGCACAAAGTCGGTTTCCCGAATCGCGTCTGAGGTCTTCTGTTCTTGCATGATCTATTTGCTCTTGCTTGGCACCCACAAAGGAAGCAATCCAGGTAAACGGGCAGCACCTGATCCTCCCTTTAACTGCTTACCGGCCACAAAAAACCGGATTTGTAACATCTGTCGGCATGTTGCCTCCTGTCCCAGCCGATCTTTTACTGCACGGAAAGATAAACACAGCGTACTTCGACCACGCGTCCGCGAGCTCCTTCTGGCATAATATACCAGCCAGGACATCCCTTCAAGCTGCACCACGCCCTCCACTCAGGTTCCCGATCTCGACTTTGCGGACGCTCGCTCCCCGTTATCGATCTTGCAGCAAAGCGCCGCATCCATAGCCAAAGATCCATGGGAGACCCGGCTATTCCAGCGACATTGCAGAAATTCTCACAAAGTGCAAAAATAACGGCACGCTTGAGCCTCCGTCTGCTTCGGGCCAAAAGTAAACCAGCCGATGCTGCCTGTACGACGCTACCCTGGATCCTTCTCAACGGTGCGCATGCTCGAAGGCAAGCATGGGCAAAAAAGCTGTCAAATCCTGATCCGCCATACCGGAGCAGAATAGCCCCTCCCTACCGCAAAGCGTGCACTGACTCTTTAAGCCCCTCAGAGCCCTGAAGCGATCAGCAGCTCAATATCTCGGTAGGGCAGGCCAAACATCGTGGCCAGACTTTTTTTGGTGAGATAGCGCCGATAGACGTACGTGCCGTTGCGCAATCCCACATTACGCCAGAGCGCTTCGTGAATGGAGCCACTTTCTCCGATAGCGATCAGGTAGGGCACCAGCACGTTGTTCAATGCATAGGTAGCCGTCCGCGCGGCATTCGAAGGCATATTCGGCACGCAGTAATGAATGACATCATACTTGCGAAAGACAGGATTGGAGTGCGTGGTAGGCCGGCTCGTTTCAATACACCCGCCCTGATCGATCATGGCGTCCACAATGACCGAGCCGGGTTGCATCTCAGCTACCATGTCTTCGGTAACCAGGATAGGCGCGCGCTGGCCTTCTCCCATCTTGGCTCCGATGACCACATCGGCCGAGCGAACTGCCTTGCGAATGTACTCAACGGAAGCCATGGCCGTGGTTACCCGTCGGTCCAGGTAATGCTCAATAGCCCGGAGCGCTCCCAGATCGGTATCAAGCACCACGACGTGGGCGCCATAACCTAAGGCGGTCCGGGCAGCCCACTCCCCGACTACACCAGCACCAATAATCACCACGGTCGCGGGTGGCACCCCTGAAATTCCTCCCAGCACCACCCCTTTCCCCCCTTCACTGCTTTCCAGATAGCGGGCAGCAATCTGCACGGCCATCGATCCCATGATCTCGTGCATCATGCGCACAATAGGCAGCGTACCGTCTGAGTCGCGAATGAACTCGAAGCCAATACCCGTAATGCCCAGCTCCATGAGCCGTCGGAGAAAATCAGGTGTCGTGCTTCCCAGATGAAGGGCAGAAATAAGTACCTGATGCTCCTGCAACAACTTGAGTTCTTCCTCGGTAGGCCGACCCACCTTAACGATCAGCTCACACTGACTGTAGAGGTCTTCCGGCGTGGCTACAAGCTGGGCCCCGGCTTCCATGTACTCCGCATCTGGAAAATGTGCCAACACGCCGGCTCCCTGCTCCACATAGAGTTCATGCCCGTTAGCGACCAGCGTTGCCACGCCACTGGGTGCCAGCGCCACACGACGCTCTTCATTCGCCACTTCACGCGGGACCCCGATACGTAGGGAGCGGTGCTGCTCGCGCAGCCGCAGAGGTTTTTCCATCGGCAGGAGGGCTTGACCGACGGTCATTCCCTGAAGGGCAGGGATTTCCATACGCAGCAAAGAGCGCTTTTCTGATTGCCATAGGCTTTTAAATATACACTGAAGGTGCCCACAAAAAGAAGGGTACAAACAGACTCGCGCCGTTGAGAACGGTTATTCTTTCCAGGAATTTCCTGCCTCTACCTGTTCGCTGCCACGTCCCAGCCATTCGTACAGCAAAATGGTTGCCGCCATGGCTACATTCAATGACTCGGTAGCATAGCGACCGGGCACTCCGGGCACCGTAACCCGTGCTGTCAGGCGCTCCTGTACGGCCGGTTGCAACCCGTGCGCTTCACTTCCCAGCACGAGCACGGCAGGCTGGTGCGGTTGCCACAGAGGAGCCGGAATACCCTTTAAATCGGCACCATAGCACACAAAACCATGCTGATGCAGCTGATCAAGCAACCCGGGCAGATCGCGGGTGCGCACCAGAGCCACCTCCCAGTGTCCACCCATAGCTGCCCGTACCACTTTGGGATTATACAGATCCACCGTTCCGGCACCGGCTACCACTGCCTCCACCCCAAACCACGCTGCCGCACGAAGAACCGTCCCCGCATTGCCCGGATCTTGCAAACCGTCAAGCGCCAGCACGCGGCGACAGCGAAGCAGATGATCCTCCGATTGCCATTGCAAACGCAACACGGCCAGCACGCCCTGGCTGGTTTCCACCTCCGACAGTCGTGCTATCTCCTGCTCCGAAATCTCATGGACGGGCACCGAAACGCGCGCCAGCAAGGCCTGCACCGCAGGCCGGTTGCGGGCCGCTCCGGTCACCAGCACTTCGACCAGAGGCGCCCGAGCATCCAGGGCCGCCTTCAGCAGCCGAATCCCCTCGATCAGATATTGCCCCAGCGCCTCCCGATATTTGCGCTGGTGGAGACGGACAAGCTCCTTCCAACGACGCCGCGTCAACATGCGCATCAATAGCTGCGTGCTCGTAAGAACCTCTTCAGAACGTCGATCGCTGACTTTGGCTTCAAAATTTCAGATCTTTGAACATAAAAGTCTGGAATTTGCATGCGCCGCATTTTGCTGCTTTGTCTGACGCTCTGGCCTTTTGGCACCCCGGCCGATGCCCAACCCACTAACCTGGAGCGATTTCAGGAGCTGGCACACACCTGTCTGGTCCTACCGGACACGCTTCAGGTCTTCCGCCTGGTAGCACCTGATACGCTCCCTTACCTGCAAACGGCTCTTGAAGCACGCTGGCTACAGGAAGGACGACAGGTGTATCGTACCGATACGGGCGCCCTGCCCACGCTCCGTTACTGGATCGAAGCGGCACGCGTAGCGTATGCCCGACTCGACGCCCAACGCCTGCAGCGAACCGTGACCCTGGCCTTGCGTTACGAACTGCTCGGTCCTGAAAGACGTGTGCTCCACGTTCAATCCTGCCAGCCGGTGGTCATCGACACTGTCGCACAACAGATGTACCCCCGCCTGGAGCATCCGGCCTTTCCGGAAACACAGGCGCCGCTGCCTCCCGAGCCTCCCGGCCTCCTTGAGCGTTACGTGCTGCCGGTCGTAGCACTGGTAGCCACTACCCTGAGCGTTTATCTGCTCTTTACCCTGCGCAGTCGTTCTGGCGATGGGTCCACACCGTAAGCTGCTGTTGTTGTTTCTGGGACTGGCGGCCTGTGCCAATCCGGTCCCTCCTTCCGGAGGACCGCCAGATCGCACGCCGCCCAGCCTGGAAGCAAGCATACCGCCTCCTGACGCCACCCACGTACAGGATCCAAACATCCGCCTGGTCTTCTCCGAAAGCATCGACCCGGCTTCGGTCACGCGTGCCCTTTCGATCACGCCAGCACCGGACTCCCCTCCCCGAGTGCGCGTTCGCGGTCGCACCGTTACCTTTTCACTACCAACACCGCTGCGCCCCAACACAACCTACGTGCTGACGTTTGGTACAGAATTGCGGGATCTGCACGGCGTTGCGCTGCGCGAACCCATTGTGCTGGCATTCTCTACCGGTCCTACCATCAACCGCGGCCAACTGGTTGGCCGCGTGCTCGACGCTGCTTCTGGCCAACCGGTTGCCCATATTGACGTGTATGCCTACGCCCTGTCCGACACGCTGCCGCCTCGCCTCTGGCCAGACAGGCCGGATTATCGCACGCAGACCGATTCAGACGGCCGATTTCACTTCGCCTACCTGAACGAGCAACCTTACTTCGTGATCGCACTGGCCGACCGAAATCGAAACCGTCGGCCAGACCCCGACGAAGCCTTTGCTGCCCCTCCATATCCGGCGCTGCAGGCCGATACAGTCGGCCTGCCTGTCCCCATACCCTGGCTGCTAACCCGACTCGACACCATACCTCCCACTCCCCGACGCGTACAGCCCCGTTCCAGCCAACGGCTTCAGGTACGCTTTTCCGAACCGGTTCGGCTCCAGAGTCGAGATCCGGAACGCTGGCGACTCTTTACCGGCCCCACAACCATTCCTGTGCAGCTTGTTTACCAGGTACCCGAACAGCCCCTCGACGTATGGCTCTACACAGCACCCTTGCAACCGGTTACGTACCACCTGCGCGTCGGTGGCGTCGTAGACACAGCCGGCAATCCGGTGCGTCCAGATACCGTTCAATTCCGGGGGATCGAACGTCCTGACACGCTTCGTCCGCGTTTTCTGGGCTTTGTTCCGTCCGCTGAAGCCTTGCTGTTGCCTGACCAGCCATTGCAACTGCGGTTCAATCTGCCGCCCCCCGATCCGACTCCCTACCTCCGCCTGACCGATACGAGCGGACGCCCACGGGCTTTTCAACTGGAAAGCCCTGATGGCACCACCTATGCCCTGATACCGGATCCTCCCCTGCATCCAGCAGAACGTCTACAGCTGGTGCTGGATGGACGGATCGTCGCACAGCCGGATACGCTCTGGAGGGCTACCCTGGCCCTGATGCCCTCCTCATCGCTGGGAAGCCTGAGCGGAGTGGTGCAGGCAGCCGACACCACGACGCCGATCGTCGTTGAATTGCTGCCCGAAACACCCGGACTGCCTGCGCGCCAGCAACTGTTGCCGCCGGGTGGAGGTACGTTCCATTTCGAACAGCTGCCTGAAGGGCGCTTTCGGGTGCGGGCCTTCCTGGATCGTAACGGCAATCGGCGCTGGGACGGCGGCCGTCTTCTCCCCTACGAAGCGCCTGAACCGCTCCGATGGCTTCCTGAACCGATGCAGACGCGTCCCCGCTGGGAAGTGGCCACAGGCGACACGTTACATTTTCCATTGCTTCATTTGCACCAGAATCGTTGACATCCGTTCTTTTTTAAAAAGCAGCCGTTTCTAATAACGTCATGGAAAACTTTGCTACGGCTCAGCCTGAACCAGTGCTTACCGCCCGGGCTATGCGCGAAGCCGACCGGCAAACCATTGAAGCCCTGGGCCTGCCCGGACGAGTCCTGATGGAAACAGCCGGACGCGGAGCAGCAGAGGTGGCCGTCCGCATGCTGGGCACAGTAGCTGGCCGGACCGTTGTCTGTCTGTGCGGACGGGGCAACAACGGCGGCGACGGCTTCGTGCTGGCCCGCGTGCTGCATGCCCGAGGGGCCCATGTCCACGTGGTAACAATGGCCGACGTTTCGGCCATGAGTGACGACGCTGCCGCCAACTATCGACTGCTGGAGCAGCTCGCTGTACACGATTCATCCGGACGACTACACCTGCACCGTCTGACATCGCCGGCCGAGCTGGATAATCTACCGCCGGCCGCGCTGTACGTAGATGCCCTGCTGGGAACCGGACTTTCCAGCCCGCTGCGTTCCCCCATCCGGGAGCTGGTCCTGTGGTTAAATGCGCGCCCGGCACCCGTCCTGGCTATGGATATTCCGACAGGGCTTGACAGCGACACCGGCCAGGTGCTGGGCACTGCGGTCATGGCCACACGCACCGCTACTATGGGGGCGCTCAAGGTGGGCCTGCTGCTGGGCGAAGGACCACGCCTGTGCGGGCTCATCGACGTGATTGACATTGGCATTCCACGCCATGTGCTGGAGCAGGTAGCGTCTCAGCCCGGATGTGCCTGGCGAGCTACCGATGCGCTGGTGCGCCAGTGGCTTCCACGACGTGCACACGACGCTCATAAATACAGTGCCGGCCTGGCGCTTGTTGTAGCCGGTTCGCGCACGTTTACCGGTGCACCCGTCATGGCGGCTATGGCCGCCGCCCGCATCGGAGCCGGCTATGTGCTCTGCGCCTGCCCCTCGGACGTGCGTCCCATTCTGGCTACCAAGCTGACCGAAGTGGCCCTCCTGGACCTACCTGAAACAGAGCACGGTGGTATTGATCAGGTAGCTGCCCTCGAGACGTTGCAGGGTTGGTTGGATCGGGCCCGCGCACTGCTCGTGGGCCCCGGCCTCGGACGCCACCCCGACACGCAGCGCTTCACGCGCGCCCTGCTGGAACAAACCACCCTGCCCACCATCATTGATGCCGACGGGCTGAATGCACTGGCTGGATGCTCTGAGCTAATCCGCCAGCATGCACAGGGACGCTGGATACTCACCCCGCACACCGGCGAATTCCGACGCTTGGCCGGCGACGTGGATCTAACCCGGCGCATTGAGGTCGTGCAACAGTACGCCCGGACATGGAACTGCGTACTGTTGCTGAAAGGGATGCCCAGTGTGGTAGGATGGCCCGACGGTACCGCCTGGATCAATGCAACGGGGAATCCTGCGCTGGCTACGGCCGGCACCGGCGATGTGCTGGCCGGTCTGTGCGTCGGCCTGATGGCACAGGGCCTGCCTCCCACACAGGCAGCCGTGTGTGCCCTGCATGTAGGAGGAGCCGCCGCTGATCGATACGCCAGCCACTACGGCACAGCCAGCATGATGGCACTGGACTTGCTGGCTCACCTGCCCGTTATCCTTCGTGAACGCTTTGACCGATAAGCAACGCATGTGGGTATTTCGGCTGTTGGCGATAAGCTGGACGCTGGGCATACTGATCGCCTGTTTTATACCTGGCCAGCTGGTCGAGCCCATCGTCTTTGAATGGACCGACAAAATTGCTCACTTTGTACTTTTTGCCGGTTTTGCAGGCTTCTGGCTCTCCGCCTTTCCTGGAAATCGTTCCTTCCGAATGGTGCTCGGAGCCGGTATCATACTGGCCCTGCTTACCGAAGCCGGACAATATCTGTTGCCCATCGGCCGCTCGGCCGAATGGTCGGATCTGCTGGCAGACGGACTGGGCCTGCTGGCTGGCTACGGTTTCGATCGATGGTTGGCGCTTCCTGT
Source organism: Rhodothermus sp. (assembly GCA_030950375.1). GTDB lineage: Bacteria > Bacteroidota > Rhodothermia > Rhodothermales > Rhodothermaceae > Rhodothermus. Next base: position 157,668 of record JAUZRN010000010.1, read on the forward strand.
TACGACCCGTTAAGTCGGAACTTCAGGAATCCTTCATGCATAAGCGTGGTTGTCTCGGTGGGGGAAACACCCTATCTTTGTTGCTGTCTGAACCAGTTAGCCGTGTGCCATGAAAATTGTCCGGAAGACGGAAGAGGCCGACCTGCGGAACCGCTACCCGCTCTTTATTGAGATCGGCCTGGTCATCACCCTGCTCCTTCTAATTGTCGCCTTCCAGGTTGACTGGCGCCCCAAGCAAGAGATGCAGTTTGTGCTGGAAGAGCAGGAAGTGGTGCAGATGGAAGAAATTGTGCAGACCAAGCAGGAGGTCAAACCACCACCACCACCGCGACCTCCCGTTCCTGTGGAAGTACCGGATGAAGCCACCCTGGAAGAGGAGGAGCTGAACCTGGACGCAGCCCTGGATATCAACGAGGCTATTACCAACATACCGCCGCCCCCTCCACCGCCCGCTGAGGAAGAAGAGCCTGAGCCGGAAGTGTTCGTGGTCGTTGAAGAAATGCCTGAGCCGATCGGTGGGCAGAAAGCACTTTACGACTGCATCAGATATCCAGAAATTGCCCGCAAGGCAGGCGTGGAAGGCCGTGTGATCATTCAGTTCGTCGTAGATGAACACGGCAATGTAACCAACCCCCAAGTGTTGCGAGGCGTCGGCGCTGGTCTGGATGAAGAGGCCCTCCGGTGTGTCACCCAGCTCAAGTTCAAGCCAGGACGCCAGCGTGGACGTCCGGTACGTGTGCGTTTTACCCTGCCGGTAGTTTTCCGCCTGCAATAACCTTTTGCTTGGCGGCTTTCCCTAACAAAAGCGCAGTCAGCAGGCTGCGCTTTTGTTGTTGGCTTCTGAACGTCGGAGGTGGCGTACCTGCCCATCGGCGTGTCCTACCAGCACATCTGTGGCCAGGCCCAGAAACAACCCGTGGTCCAGCACGCCAGGCATGGTTGAGAGCGTAACTGCCAGCGCCTGTGGGTTGTCGATCCCGCCTGGGAAGTGCGCATCGATCACCCAGAACCCCTGGTCGGTTACCACCGGTCCGTCCTTGTTGCTGCCCATGCGTAGCACTGGTTCAGCACCCAGACGCCGGAGCTGTCGCATTACAGGCGCAGCGGCCATAGGGAGCACTTCGACAGGAACCGGACAACGCGTGCCCAGCCGATCAACCAACTTTGAGGCATCTACCAGCACAATAAAGCGCTGGGCCTGCGTGGCTACCACTTTTTCTCGCGTATGGGCAGCACCACGCCCCTTGATCAGATTCAATTCCGGACTGACTTCGTCAGCCCCATCAAATGCCAGATCCAATGTTTCGACATCAGCCAGCGTAACCAGCGGAATCCCTTCGGCACGGGCCAGCTGCTCGGCCGCATAGGACGTTGGCACCCCTACTACCTGAAGTCCTTCCATCCGCACACGCCGCCCGATGGCACGAATAGCCCAGGCAGCAGTTGATCCTGTTCCCAACCCCAGTCGCATACCCGATACCACCCATTCCGCCACCTTTTCTCCAACGGCCTTTTTGGCCCGCTCAGCTGCTGATAATACGTCCGGCATAAGCTGACTCACTCGTAGCGCAACGCCTCTATAGGGTTCAGTCGGGCCGCCTTATAGGCCGGGTAGCTCCCAAACACGACGGCTACCACCGTAACCAGCAGCATCCCACCTAACGCCCAGCTCCAGGGGAAAACGGCCGAAATGTCGAAATACACCGCCACCAGATTCCCCCCCAACGCCCCCAGCAAAATACCCACTAGCCCACCGAGCTGACACAAGAAAAATGCTTCAAGCAAGAACTGCCGCAAAATATCGCGACGACGCGCCCCGACCGCCTTGCGGATGCCGATTTCACGCGTGCGTTCAGTGACCGACACAAGCATGATGTTCATAATGCCGATGCCGGCTGCCAGTAGTGCAATCAGCCCGATCCCTGCTCCCCCGATCGAAAGTGTGCGAGTGAACGCTTCAAAAACGCTCCGCATCGAATCATTCGTGCTGAGTTCAAAATCATTGGGCTGGCCCGGAGCAACCTTCCGAATAATACGCAACTTACTGATCACCTCGTCCATCGCAGCGCCCAATCGCTCCGGACTGCTCACCCGCACGCTGACCCACGTTAGATCGCGCTCCAACAACCCGTAACGCGCGAAAGCTGTTGTGATCGGGATCAGTGCCCGGCGATCCTGACTGAAACCCAGGAAACTCCCCTTAGTCTTCAGAACCCCGATCACTTCATAGCGATGCCCGCCAAAACGCACCACCTTGCCCAGGGGCGTCTCGTTCGGGAAGAGTTCCTCGGCAATCACCGCCCCCAGCACAATCACCGGACGAGCGTAGTGCACGTCCTGCGCTGTAATGAAGCGGCCTGCCCCCAGCTCATAGCTGAAGTTCTCCAGGAAGTTTTCGTCTGTGCCGATCAGCTGCACGTTCGGTTCCGTCTCTCGGTCCTGGTAGCGAACCGCCCCCAGGTCAAAATGCTCCATAATACTGATAAAAACCGGTTGCGAAAGGCTACGCTTCAGACGCTCGATCTGGGCATAGGTGATAGGCCGACGATACCCCCACCGCTCGTTGCTCACCCGAATGCTCGGATAGCGGCTGATGGTGAAGGTAGACGATCCCAGAAAGTTCATGGACTCCCGAAAATACACATCAATGACTTTGACCGCCGTCACGGAACTGATAATGGCAAACACGCCAATCACCATGCCCAGTAGGGTCAGTCCCGACCGTAGCCGGTTGGTACGAAGGGCCGTCCAGGCCATGCGAAAGGCTTCAATAAACTCCATGGCTTACTCGTAGCGTAATGCTTCAATGGGTTGGGCACGGGCAGCGGTCCAGGCCGGTGCCAGCCCGAACGTGATACCGGTCAGCACGCAGATCAGGAAAGCCAGGGCTACTGTCGTGGCCGGGAGATACGCCTCAATGAACAGGTTGACCACGCCCGTGAGCATCATGGCCAGCAGCACGCCAATCACTCCCCCGATCATGCACACCAGAATCGCTTCGATCAAAAACTGCACAAGAATGGCCCGGCGGGTAGCTCCTACGGCCTTGCGAATGCCGATTTCACGCGTGCGTTCTTTGACCGACACAAACATGATGTTCATCACGCCCACGCCACCTACCAGCAGCGATAATCCAGTCAGAAACAACCCCACCCCGTAAATCGCCGCTTTGACCGGGGCCAGCTGTTCCCGAAGCGCCTGCTGCTGATTGATCTCAAAGTCGTTTTTCTCCAGAGCATCCAGCTTACGCGCCACGCGTAAAATACCTGTCACCTCATCCTGGGCCGCTTCCATCAATTCCGGATCGACTACTTTGACATGAATCGACACGCTTCGATTGCGCACGCCAAAAAAGCGGGCGTAGGTGCGGAATGGAATGAACACCTGGTTATCCACCGACATCGGACTATCCGGCCCACTGCCTCTACGCTCCAGCACCCCGATCACCTGGCATCGATGCCCGCTAAGGCGAATGAACTTGCCCAGCGGCTGCTCAACCGGAAACAACCGGGAAGCCACCTCGGCACCCAGCACACACACCGCCCGCGCGCTTCGCTCCTCCACTTCGGTATAGAAACGTCCAAGTGCCAGATCGACCGCGTGCACCCGTGGATAGTCGGCCTCGGCTCCGACAATAGTCAGCGACGAGACAGTGACACTACCATAGCGGGCCGTTCCCCTCCGATCAAGCACCGGCACAGCAGCCACCACATAACGCGCCCGCGCCTCAATCACCTCGGCCAGGTCCGGCGTAATATCCGGACGGTTGATGTACTCCCACCAGCGCGATCCCGGTCCAACAATCCAGGGCCACTTTTCCACATAAAGCACATCGGTCCCCAGCTCCGAAAGCGACTCGTTAAAATCCCGCTCGATCCCGTTGATCACCGTGGCCATCAACGTGACAGCCACAATGCCAATGATGATACCCAGCGTGGTCAGAACGGCCCGCAGCTTATGCGCCGCAATCGCCCGCAGGGCGGCCATCAGGCCTTCCCAGATCTCAAACAGTAAAAGCGACATAGGCGGTCGTTTTCCCGATGACGACTGCCGTAGCCTACGAATGGAATCCGAGCGGGTTGCGTCTCTCAGTGCGCGGAATGCCGGTGGGCATAGAGACGGACCAACAGGATTACCTGGCCGCTGTGATGGGCAGCATGTTCGATCAGATGATGCAGAATCGTCGCCCGCCGCACAGGCAACTGGCGTCGTCCCACAGGACGCACTTCGTCCAGCTCGGATTCGGTGAGCGCTTCAATGCGCCGTGCCAGCGCTGCAAACTGCTGTCGCAACGCCTCCAACAACTGCGCCCGTGAGCCGCCCCGCGGTGTCCAGTCCATACGCGCTTCGGCTGCCAGCGCCTCTGGATCGGGCGCTGGGTCCAGCGCATAGGCAGCCAACCGCCGGCTGGCTCCCAGGATGTGCTGCACACGAGCTCCGATCGACGGAATACCCGGCGCTGGCTCCCACCACAGCGCCGCTTCCTCCGAAAGTTGCGCCAGCGCTTCTTCGATCCAGTACTGCACCTGCTGCAACCCTTTCAGCAGATCGGCCCGCCGGGCCTCCGGCCCCCGTGCTTCATCCGGTATCAACCAGGGTTCGGCCATGGTCTGTCTCGTTTCTATGGCACACAAGCCAAAGATAATGCGCCTCCACCCCTTTCATCTGCCATCATATCACATGGAAACAGATAAAAGTTACATTTTACACCGGCCTTAGCCCTTGACAAATTCTGTGTGTGTGTGTGTGTGTGTATCTTAACGGCAGCTTCTCAAAAGCGAGTACGGTTCCCGTTGAGACCTTTCGGCCATGTCGGCGACTCAAAAAATCGGCCTGGGGCTGCTGCTCCTGACGCTGAGCTGGAGCCTGCATGCCTGGCGC